>NZ_LZJX01000023.1:0-119715 GCF_001667595.1 Mycobacterium sp. E2989
TCATCCGTTCGTAGTGCGTGCGCCAGCGCGGGTCGGCGAAAATCGCGGTGTCGGGCACGAAGTCGAAGGCCAGGCGGCTGCCGGGGGCGCTCAGGGCGGTGATGTTGTCGAACAGCGCGTCCTGGGCCTCCTCCGGCAGATACACCAACAGGCCCTCGGCGCTCCACGCCGACGGGGCCTGCGCATCTAATCCCGCGCCGCGCAGCGCCGCGGCCCAGTCGTCGCGCAGGTCGATGGCAACGGTGCGCCGCTCGGCCGTGGGTTCGGCGCCGAGTTCCTCGAGGGTCGAGGTCTTGAACTCGATCACCTCCGGCATGTCGACCTCGTAGACCACGGTGCCGGCCGGCCACGGCAGGCGGTAGGCGCGCGCGTCGAGGCCCGACGCCAGGATCACCGCCTGGCCTTCGACTTCGTGCCCGACACCGCGATTTTCGCCGACCCGCGCTGGCGCACGCACTACGAACGGATGAGCGAACTCGGTTTCTCGGTCGACTTCAACGACCTCGTCTACCACGGCGAGCGAAGCCACATCGTCGACCACCTGAGCCAGCGCGGCTGGGAGACGTCGTCGCGGACCGTCGCGGAACTGCACGCGGCCAACGGCTTTGTCTACGCCGACGACGACGTCGCCCAGGCCTTCGCCGATGTGACCTACAGCAGCGCGGTGCTCGGGCGCTGAGCGCCGATCTGCCGAGCCTGACCACGTTGGTGCCCCCACCAGGGCTCGAACCTGGGACCTGCGGATTAAAAGTCCGTAGCTCTACCAACTGAGCTATAGGGGCCGCGGAGATTCAGGATACTTGGGCCCCAAACGCGGCTCGTTTGAGGATTGGGCCTGCGGTGACCTAAGCTGACGTGGCTCCTAACGAAACCTCGTTGTGAGTACCCCGGAGTGATTCGGTTCTGGCCCCCATCGTCTAGTGGCCTAGGACGCCGCCCTTTCACGGCGGTAGCACGGGTTCGAATCCCGTTGGGGGTACGCGACGCGGTGACGCGGAGCAGTAGCAAGGCCCTGTGGCGCAGTTGGTTAGCGCGCCGCCCTGTCACGGCGGAGGTCGCGGGTTCGAGTCCCGTCAGGGTCGCCAACTCGGCGAGGCACTTCATGCCTTCCGGCCAGGTAGCTCAGTCGGTACGAGCGTCCGCCTGAAAAGCGGAAGGTCGGCGGTTCGATCCCGCCCCTGGCCACCAGCAGTAGCGCAGGTCGTGGTCTAGAGAACATCATGCTTGCGCGGCCGCAGCAGGGGTATTCGTCTGAGCACGATGCCAGCAACGTCTGACCGGCCCACGGACGAACTCGACTCTTGTGTGCGCGTTTACGGGACGCGGGTCCACAATCTGCGGGGGGTCGACGTCGCGGCGCCCCGCGACGCGCTGGTCGCGTTCACCGGAATCTCCGGATCCGGGAAGTCGTCGTTGGCCTTTGGGACCATCTATGCCGAGGCCCAGCGCCGCTAT
This sequence comes from Mycobacterium sp. E2989, assembly GCF_001667595.1. Taxonomy (NCBI): domain Bacteria; kingdom Bacillati; phylum Actinomycetota; class Actinomycetes; order Mycobacteriales; family Mycobacteriaceae; genus Mycobacterium; species Mycobacterium sp. E2989. The sequence continues at coordinate 1,456 of NZ_LZJX01000023.1, forward strand.
TTCGAGTCGGTCGCCCCGTACGCCCGTCGCCTGTTGCTGCCGGCCGGCGCGCCGAAGGTGGATGACATCACCGGTCTACCGCCCGCCGTGGCGTTGCAGCAGCGCCGGGGTTCGGCGACGTCGCGGTCGACGGTCGGCACCGTCACCACCCTGTCGAACCTGCTGCGGATGCTGTTCTCCCGCGCCGGAACCTACCCGCGTGGGGCCACGGAACGACTGGACTCCGACGCGTTCTCCCCGAACACCGCGGTGGGGGCGTGCCCCGAATGCCACGGGTTGGGGCGAATCCATCGGGTGACCGAAGAGACACTGGTACCTGACCCGTCGCTGACCATCCGGGAAGGCGCCGTGGCCGCTTGGCCGGGCGCGTGGCAGGGCCAAAACCTACGCGACATCTTGGTAACGCTGGGGTACGACATCGACAAGCCATGGCGGAAACTCCCGAAGCGTCAACGCAATTGGATCCTGTTCACCGATGATCAGCCAACGGTCGAAATCGACCCCGGCCAGCACCCGGTGCAGGCCGATTATTACTACAACGGCACGTTCTCCAGCGCCGAACGCCACGTCCGCCACACGTTGGCCAACTCGCACAGCGCGATGATGCGTCGCCGCGTGCTGCAATTCGTCGACAGCGTCGAGTGCCCGGTATGCGAGGGTTCCGGGTTGCGACCGGAAGCGCTGAAGGTGACATTCGCCGGTCGCACCATCGCCGAATACGCGGGCATGCCGTTGGCCGACCTTGCGGACGCGTTGCGCCCCACGGCTTCTCGGACCGATGCCGCCGCCGCGTACGAGTCGACGGAATCCGGTGAGTTGACGGAGGTGGCGACAATGATCGCCGCGGACCTCGTCGCACGCCTGCAGGTACTCATCGACCTCGGCCTCGGTTATCTCACGCTTAGTCGCCGAACACCGACGGTGTCACCCGGCGAATTGCAGCGCCTGCGACTGGCCACCCAATTGCGCGCCGGCTTGTTCGGCGTGCTTTACGTGCTCGACGAGCCGTCGGCCGGACTGCACCCCGCGGACGCCGAACCGCTACTCGACGTGCTGGATCGCCTGCGGCGCGCGGGCAATTCGCTATTCGTGGTCGAGCACGACATGGACGTGGTACGCCGTGCCGATTGGATCGTCGACGTCGGACCCGGGGCGGGCGAGCTTGGTGGGAACGTGCTCTACAGCGGCCCGGTGCCGGGCCTGGCAGACATCGAGGAATCGGTCACTCGCAGTTACCTTTTCGACGGGGCCGGTCCGACGCCTCGCCAACCGCGCACGCTCTCCGGGCAGTTGCGGATGCGCGGGATCTGCTTTCACAACCTGCGAGACCTCGATGTGGACCTGCCCCTTGGTGTGTACACCGCGGTCACCGGGGTGTCCGGTTCGGGCAAGTCGACACTCGTCGTGAAGGTCCTCGGCGACGTCGTGAACAGGCATCTGGGCACCGGGCGCGCCGCCGAGCCGGCCGCATCCGATGACGACGAGACGGACACCGAAGTCGTCGATCTGGATCACGACGCCAGCGCCGGCGTGACGGCGGAGGGTGTCGAGGAAATCAATCGGCTGGTGTCCGTCGACCAGCGCCCGATCGGACGCACTCCGCGCTCGACGCTGGCGACCTACACCGGTTTGTTCGACGCCGTGCGGCACGAATTCGCCGCGACCCCGAAGGCCCGCCGCCGCGGTTGGACGGCGGGCAGGTTTTCGTTCAACGTCTCCGAAGGTCGCTGCCCCACCTGTCAAGGCGAGGGGTTCGTCGCGGTCGAATTATTGTTTCTGCCAGGCACATACGCCACCTGCCCGGCGTGCCAGGGAGCGCGCTACTCCGACGAAACACTCGAGGTGCGGTACCGTCATCGTACGATCGCCGACGTGCTCGCGATGACCGTCGATGAGGCCTCGGACTTTCTTGGCGACGTTGCGAAGGCGGCGCGGAGCCTGACCACGTTGCAAGAGGTCGGACTGGGCTATCTGCGCCTCGGACAGCCCGCGACCGAGCTGTCAGGCGGCGAGGCGCAGCGGATCAAGCTCGCCTCCGAGCTCCAGAGACCCCGCCGAGGGCATACCCTCTACGTCCTCGATGAGCCGACCACGGGGCTCCACCCCGCCGATGTGGATCTGCTCGATCGTCAGCTGCACCGCCTGGTCGACGCGGGCAACACCGTGGTGGTGGCCGAACACGACATGCGGATGGTCGCGGGCGCGGACTGGGTGATCGACCTCGGGCCGGGCGCCGGCAACGACGGTGGTCGGGTCGTCGCGGCGGGCGCCCCGAATGAGGTTGCGCGTGCGAAACACAGCCGCACGGCGCCGTACTTGGCGAAACGGTTGGCGTCGTCCGCTACTCGGTGAAAACCCTTGCCGCGCCGCCAGGTCCCCTACGCGTGCCGGCACACGCCCTCGTGCGCCTTCGCCAGCCAGAACACGGCCCGCTCGATCGTCGGCACGATGTCGGTGATCTCGATGGAGCCCGCCGCGAACTGGCTTAACACCCCGTAAACGACGCCGGCCAGGATGACACCCAGGTCCTCGGCGAAGCGTTCATCGCACTCGCGCATCACCGACCGCGCCGCGGGTGCGACGACGTCGAAGCCGTGCTGGGTCAGTTCGTCGCCCCCGGGCCCGTCCTTGGCCCGCACGTACGCCTGCAGCATGCGCGGGTGCTTCTCCCACGGTTCGAAGATCGCCCGAAAGATCCACATGAGCCCGTCGTAGAGCGATTCCTTGTCCCCGGAGTGCGAGGCGACGGCGGCGTAGCGGTGGGTGTCCATCCACCACCGCAGCGCCGCGACGATGAGGTCGTCGCGGGTGGGGTAGCGCTTGTAGATCGTGGTGAGCGACATGCGGGCCCGGCGCGCGACCTCCCGCAGCTGCACGGCGTCATAGCCCTCGGTGTCGATGAGGTCGACGACGATGTCGATCAACGGATCGACGGCCCGGGCTGCCGCCACTGATCCGTCGCGCCGTTGCGATGAGGCTTTACCGACCACGATAACGATGTTACTCTCCGAACCGGAGTAACGCGGTTACTTGAGAAAACCGCAGGCGACGACGCGAGCGAGGGCGTGGTGGGTGGTCTAGACGGCAAGGTGGCGTTCATTACCGGGGCGGCACGTGGGCAGGGCCGCAGCCACGCGGTCCGGCTGGCGCGCGAGGGCGCCGACATCATCGGCATCGACATCTGTGCCGACATCCCCGCCAATGGCTACGCCATGGCGCGGCGCGACGAGCTCGACGAAACGGTCGGCCTGGTCGAGGCCGAGGGCGGCAAGATGCTCGCGACGGTGGCCGACGTCCGCGAGTTCGATCAGGTGAAGGCGGCGCTCGACGCTGGGGTGGCACACTTTGGCCGGCTCGACATCGTCTGCGCCAACGCGGGAATCGCGCCCGTGGCGTTCCGGCAGCTGAGCATCGAGGAGGAGCTGGCCCAATGGCGGGCCGCCATCGGGGTCAACCTCGACGGCGCCTATCACACCGCGTGGGCGGCCGTGCCGCACCTGCTGTCCGGGCAGCGCGGCGGTGTGATCGTGTTCACCAGCTCGACGGCCGGGCTGCGGGGCTTCGGCGGCCTGCAGGGCGGCGGCCTAGGGTACGCGGCCTCCAAGCACGGGGTGGTCGGGTTGATGCGGGTCCTGGCGAACTCGTTGGCCCCCTTCAACATTCGGGTCAACACGGTTCACCCCACGGCGGTCCGCACGATGATGGCCGTCAATCCGGCGATGACGGAGTTCCTGGAAAGCTTTCCCGAAGGCGGTGCGCACCTGCAGAATCCGATGCCGGTGGAGATGCTGGAGCCCGAGGACATCAGCGCGGCGATCGCTTATCTGGTCTCCGATGAGGCCAAGTATGTCACCGGGGTGACGTTCCCCGTGGACGCCGGCTTCTGCAACAAGCTGTGAGCCCCGCGATGCAACCTCGACCGCCGGGCCGCGTGGCCGGCAAACGGGTCCTGATCACCGGTGCCGCTCGCGGGATGGGACGCAGCCACGCGGTGCGGTTGGCCGAAGAGGGCGCGGACTGCCTGCTGGTCGACATCTGCGACACCCCCGACGGCTTGGAGTATGCGCTGGCGACCGAGGACGATCTGCGCCAGACCGCCAAACTCGTTGGAGAGCTTGGGCGGTCGGCCGTCTGCAAGGCCGTCGACGTGCGGGACGCGGCCGCCCTCAAGGCCGCCGTCGACGAGGGGGCCGACGAACTTGGCGGCCTGGACGCCGCGGTCGCGAACGCGGGTGTGCTGACGGTCGGCACCTGGGACACCACCACCCCGGAGCAGTGGCGGCTCGTGGTGGACGTCAACCTCATCGGCGCCTGGAACACATGCGCCGCGGCGCTGCCGCATCTGCTGGCGGCCGGCGGCGGCAGCCTGGTCAACATCAGCTCGTCGGCCGGTATCAAGGGAACTCCGCTGCACACGCCCTACACGGCCGCAAAGCACGGCATCGTCGGCATGAGTCTTGCGCTCGCCAATGAACTTGCCGCACAAAATGTCCGGGTGAACACCGTGCATCCCACGGGTGTGGCCACCGGCATGGCGCCGCCATCGATGCACCAGCTGATCATGGAGAAGCGACCCGACTTGGGGCCCATCTTCATGAACGCGCTGCCGGTTCTGATGACGGAGGCGATCGACGTGAGCAACGCGGTGCTGTTCCTGGTTTCCGACGAGGCCCGGCACGTGACGGGCTTGCAGTTCACCGTCGACGCGGGGGTGACTATCAGATGATGAGCAGCCACAATCAGAGACGCGAGCGCGGCCTGCGGACGTTCACCGAGGTGATGACGGTCGAAGCGCCAACGGACGCCAGCCCCGCGATCGCCGACGGGCTCATCGACTTCGTGTTCGCCGAGGTGTGGACCCGGCCCGGCCTGAGCCGGCGCGACCGCCGGTTCGTCACGCTGGCGTGCGTCGCCGGCGCCGACGCCGCACCCGCGCTCGAACAACACGTCTACGCCGCGCTGAACAGCGGGGACGTCACGATCAGCGAAATGCGGGAAGCTGTCTTGCATTTCGCGGTCTACGCCGGCTGGCCGAAAGCCTCGCAGTTCAACATGGTCGTCGACGCGCAGTGGGAGCGCATTGCGCGCCAGCTCGGTGATGGCGGGCCGCCGTCCCCGCCGTTGCTGCCCTTGCCCACCCCCAGCGATCCCGAAGCGCGCCTGGCCGGCGGCGAGGCGGCGTTCCGGGAGATCAACTGCCTGCCCTTCGCACCGACGCGAGACAACCCGTATTCGGGAGCGGGCATCCTCAACTTCGTGTTCGGCGAGATGTGGTTGCGGCCCGGGCTGGGCATGAAGGAGCGCCGCCTGATCACGTTGGCGTGCGTCGGCTTCCAGGACGCCCAATACCCGATCATGTCCCACGTCTACGCCGCTCTGAAAAGCGGTGACGTCTCGTTTGACGAGATGGACGAGCTGGCACTGCATTTCGCCGCGTATTACGGATGGCCGAAGGCGTCCTACCTCAATCAGGTCATCACCGAGCAAAAGCAACGTGTTCTCGACGAGGCGGGCTCGGACGCATCGGTGCTGCGGTGACCGCGGTCATCAGTCCTCGGAAACCAGCCCTTTCACTTGCTGGTAGTAGATGATCTGGCCGCCGCCGGCCCAATTTCCCTCTGGGATCTCGTGTATCAACGTCCACACGTGAAAAGCCCGCTCGCCCCGCGGTTCTATTTCCGCCGCCGCGCACACCGCCGCGTGCACGTCCGCGGCGAGTTGTTCCTTGCGATCCTTGTCGAGCGCTCCCGCGAAAACAGTTACGTCGACCCGAAAACGCGGCGCACCGGGACCGCGCCCGCCCACCGAGAGCTCCGCCGCGTCGATCGCATGCGTGTAAACCCAGGTGTTATCGCGCAAGAACGGGGTGTCCGGGGCGCGCTCGGCGCGCAGCAAAGCGGCGACCAACTCCTCGGTCAAGTGGCTCAGGGCGCGATCGTCAACGGCGCCGCGGACGAACGTCAGGTCGATCATCGGCATGGCGGCTCCTCGCTCATAACTTCCGCAGGCCGCGCACGACCTTGATGTACGGCGCGGTCGCCGCCGCGCTCTTGCGCAAACTCGGTTGAATCGCACCGGCATTGCCCACCACCACATGGCGCAGTCCGTTCTCGCGGAACTCGGCAATCTGCTCGATGACCTCGTCCGGCATTCCGACAGCGAACAACTCGCGGACCAGCGATGCCGGGGCCTGGGCCGCGTACGACAGGGCCGTCCGCTCGTCGATTGTCTGCGGCATCAGGTCCTGCACCCCGGTGAAATCGGCGCCCATCGGGTGCTGGGCGCCGTGGCGCGCCCAGTCTTTGGCGGGCGAGTTGAGCGTGAACACCTTGGCGATGTCGGACTCCACGACCTGGTCGATCTCGTCGCGGGACCGCCCGGTCACGATGAATCGGATGAGCGCGGGGGTGATGGACATCGGGTCGCGGCCGGCATCGGAAGCCGCGCTGCGCACGATGTCGAGTTGCTCGCCGTATTCGGTCGCCCGGGTGGTTCCCGGGAACCAGCCGTCGGCATAGCGCCCGGTGGCGCGCATCATCCGCGGACCGTGGGCAGCGATCCAGATGGGGGGCCACTTGCCCTTGTACGGGGGCAGGGCGAAAGTCGCTTTGTGCAAAGGGAAGAACGGCGAGTCCCGGCTGACCAGTTCGCCACGTGAGTCCCACAGCGCACGGATGGTGGCGACCGCCTCCTCGAAGCGCGCCACCGGCTTCGACCAGTCCACGCCATAGGGCGCGTTGCTCTCCCGCTCGCCGGTACCGATGCCCAGCACCGCCTTGCCGCGGGTGAGCAGGTGCAGCGAGGCGACCGCCTGGGCGGTGACGGCGGGATTACGCCTGCCGGTGTCGGTGACGGCCACCCCGAGGCGCATCCGGCCGAGCCGGTTGCGGCCCGCGAGGTATCCCAGCATGGTCCACGGCTCCAGGTGGGCGTCCATCTTGGGGATGAGCCGGGCCGCGCCCACGTGCTTGGGCGTCCACATCGATGGCGGCAGTACCGAATTGAGATGGTCGGCCACCCAGAAGGAGTCGGCGCCGCAGGCCACGCCGGTAAAATAGTCGGCGCGGATCAATGGCTTCGGACCGAACCGCGAATTGATGGCGTTGTGCATGACACCCACGCCGAACCCGGCCATTGCTTGCGCTCCTTCAAGCCGCCGGCCTAAGACTAGCCGATCGGCTACCCGGGACGATAGATGATCACTACCCGTTCATCAATGCCCCCCGAGCACCGGAAGCAACAGCCGCGACGCGGAGCGCACCGTGTTCAGGCTGGAGGTGCCGACGCTGGCATGGCGCAACTTCATGATCGCCGGCATCGAAGGGTCCTGGTCGTCGCTGGTGAGCGTCACGCGGATGCGGTGACCCGCCTTGAACCGGCGGGCGTTGGGAACCAACGGGATTCGGTACTCGACGTCCTCGCCCAGGCCGTTGTGGTTGGGTGGGCCGCCGTCCTGTTTCTACGTGCAGCCGCTGACGCTTATTCGCCGCCCGGCATTGACGCAGACGGTCGGCGCTGGCGGCGGCGGGGGCGGATAGTCCTCCGGCAGCGGCGCGTAGGCCGCGGGCGGCGGGGCGTAGGAGCCGACGGTGTCGGCCACGTTGGTGCAACCGCTCACCGAGATACGCCTGCCCACGCTTGCGCAGACGTCCGCGTGGGCCGCGGCGGACGGCTGCACGAGGCTCCATACCTCGGGAATCGCCGTGACAGCCAACACCGCGATAGCCCCGGCGGCACAAGACCGCATCCGCGGGGTCATTGCGGACCCGCGCCCTGATCGATCAGTGGGGTCCACTGGCACCGCTGCCTGACGTCGACCATGGGTTGCCGGATGCGCTCCAGGTCGGCCTGCTCTTGCGGGTTGGCGCTGAAGTAGTTCTCCACCTGAGGGCGGATCTGATCCTTCGGCTGATCTTGCAGGCCGGTGTAGAACCCGTTCAGGTCCGGGTGGCTGAACAGATAGGTCGAGAGCGCCGCCGCGACGCCCGCCGCCACGCCCGACACATCTGCGGCCGTGCAGTCGGGTGGCCGGGGCGGTGGGTCGGCCACGGCGGTGGCCGCCGTTGCGCCGAGCAGTGTCGCCGCAACACCACCGGCGCCGACCGCACAGGCAATGATTCGACAGCGGATTACCTTGGAAAGCTTCATGATTGGCCTCGTTATCCCTGTGGTCGATCCGAGCACCGTCGAACAGCCCCGGCTCGATTTCAACTCTGGACCGCGGACTAGCGCAGCGCGCGGGCCGAAGTCACTGCTTCAGATTAACAATCGTCATCGCATGACGGCGCGAAATCGGTTAGTCCACCGCAAGGGCGGCCAGGGCTTGGACACCGATCCGGGGATCGTGGGTAAACGTAGGGCTTCCCGTGTGAGCCTGGGGGCGGCGTTCGTCGGCGTGTCGCCGCCAACGATTCACACGCAACGCCCACGCGCAATGGCGGTTACGCGAGCACCGGAAGCAACAGCCGCGACGCGGAGTGCACCGTGTTCAGGCTGGAGGTGCCGACGCTGGCATGGCGGAAGTTCATGATCGCCGGTATCGAAGGGTCCTGGTCGTCGCCGGTGAGCGTCACGCGGATGCGATGACCCGCCTTGAACCGGCGGGCGTTGGGAACCAACGGGATTCGGTACTCGACGTCCTCGCCCAGCGGCACCGCCTGCGGGTTGCGACAGGGCAGCGCGGGCGCGCCGGGACGACTGGCCGCTTCGTCGACCTCGCGCAGGCTGGCGCGCAGCCAGCCCGCGGTCACGTCGGTCGACTCCCCGTTTGACCCGACGTCCTGCAGCGTCGCGATCCATGCGGTGTCGAGAGCGGTTGCCGACGCAACCAGCCGCAGCTCGATATCGCCCACCACGTCCAGGTCCGAAACCAGCGGGGCGCCGGTCCAGGCCAGCATCGGTGGCGGATCGATCTCGCTGGGCTTGACGCGGCCCAGACCCGAGCCGACAACCATGAATTCGCGTCCGCCCGGCTCGCCCTCGTCAGCATCGAGACCACCGTCGGCGCGCAGGGCCAGTTCGCGGTGGTCAGCTTGCGACGGCGGCCAGGAGTCCGCGGTTCGCCACTCGTCGGCGCCGGGCAGGAAGTATCGGATCGGCGGCCCGTCGGCGATTCCGGTGTCGCGGCCCTTCAGGAAATGGTCGTACCAGGCCAGCGCCTCGGTGTGCATGCTCTCCCACGGCCAGGTCAGGCCGAACTCGCCGAGCATGCCCATCCGCACGCATGCGTTGTCCGACAGCCCCTTCCAGGCGGCGAAGGTCGACGGCAGGTGTAACGGCACGTTCTGCCAGTCGCACCCCAGGTAGACGGGGATGTCGATCTCCTTGAGCAGTGGCAACAGGTTTCGCTCTTCCCACCATTCGTCACGCGTGGGGTGCTTGACCGCCGCCTCCTGCCACAGTTCGTCCCACGGGTGCGGGTTGTGGGGCAGCCGAAGCAGCTGACGCAGCATGGTGACCGCCGCTTCGCCGTTCTTGGTCTCGAATTTCTTGTGCACGCCCGGGCTGTTCAGGACGCGGCGCGCCAACCCGATTGGCTTGCTGCGCCACAGCTTGTCGCTGCGGTCGGAGGTCAGGCCCATCATGGCGAGGAACGGGGTGACGAACGACGAACTCAGCAGCCCGTGGTGGTTGGCGCCCTCGTACAGGTCGGCCGTCACGGCAAGGGGGAAGATCGCCTTGAGGTGCGGCGGCCGCTCGACAGCGGCCTCGAGTTGGGTCATGGCGAAGTAGCTGATGCCGATCATGCCGACGTTGCCGTCGCACCACGGCTGAGCCGCGACCCACTCCACCAGGTCGTGCACGTCGCGCCGCTCCTGGGCGTCGAAGAAGTTGAAGGTGCCCTCGGAGCCGCAGGTGCCGCGCAGGTTGGCGATGACGTGCCCGTAGCCGCGGGGCACCCAGAAGTCTGTCCTGCCGGCCTCGATGAATCCCGCCGGGGCGCCGAGGTCTTGCATCTGCCGCGGGTACGGCGAGGCGGCCAGCAGAGCCGGGAACCGGCCGTCGGCGTCCGGCCGGTGGACGTCAGCCAAAAGCGTTGTGCCATCCCGCATCGTGATCGCTTCGTTGATGTCGGTGCGCGTCGCGTACTGCGGCTCGCTGAGGTTGCGGTATTCCCGTCCGGTGGTCTGCGGGCCGTTGAGCGGAGCCATATTTTCACGCTACGTTGAAACTAGTCTCAACGCAAGATGAAATTTCGGCTATGGTGGGACGGTGGCGCGGCGATCGATCACCCCTGGTCCGCGTGACGAGCGCGGCGTCTTGGCGGCGCGCATCCTGGCCGCGGCTCGTGACGAATTCGCCGAACACGGCTGGGCCGGCACGGCCATTCGCGCGGTCGCCCGCACCGCGGACGTCGACCCGGCCCTGATCTACCACTACTTCGGCTCCAAGGAGGGGCTGCTCCACGCGGCCACCACGCCGCCGCAGAAGTGGCTCGACGCGGTGGCCGCGACGTGGGCGACGGCCAAAGCCGATCTCGGTCGGCAATTGATCCGCACCGTGCTGGACACCTGGACCGATGAGGAGGTGGGTCCGATCTTGCGCGCGGTGGTGCTGACCGCCGCGCACGAAGACAAGACGCGGGAGAAGCTGCGGCTGATCGTGGAGCGCGGTCTGATCGGCGGTCCCACCCTGGGCGCCGACGAGGACGAACGGCTGCGGCGCAGCGGCCTGATCGCCACCCAGCTGATCGGCTTCGCGTTGCTGCGCTACGTCTGGAAGATCGAGCCGATCGCATCGATGCCCGACGACCAAGTGGTCGCCGCCGTGGGGCCCAACCTGCAGCGCTACGTCGACGGCGACATTGGGTAACGGCTAACGCAATTCGGGAGGGCCAACCGGGACAATGGCCGGATGCGTGTTTTGCGCGCGGTCCTTGCGCTTGCGGTCGCCACGGCCGCGATCCCCGGGGTCACTGCCCAGGCGGGTCCCGACGTTCCGCCCGTGAGCGATGCGGCGCGCGCGGCCGGATTCGTCGACGTCCGCAGCGTCGTTCCCGACGCCATTATCGACCTGCGCTACGCGACGACCAACAATTTCACCCACACGCAGCTGTACCCCTCCGACGCGCGATGCCTGGTGCATCAATCCTTGGCGCCGGGGCTGGCGGCGGCCGCGTCGGCGCTGCGCCCCCAGGGGCACGTCCTGGTGTTCTGGGACTGCTACCGGCCGCACGACGTGCAGGTCAAGATGTTCAACGCCGTTCCCAACCCGGCGTGGGTCGCGCGGCCCGGCCCGTACGCGCGCAGTCACGAGTCGGGGCGCTCGGTGGACGTCACGTTCACCACGACGCAGCAGCCCTGCGCGTCCGGGCAACACGCGGACGGACTATGCCTGGCCGACATGGGCACCGACTTCGACGACTTTTCCTCCCGCGCAAACGCTTTCGCCACCCAGGGGGTCAGCGCCGAAGCCCAGGCGAACCGGGCCGCGCTGCGGAACGCCATGAAATACGGCGGGTTGGCGCCGTACTCGGGGGAGTGGTGGCACTTCGACGGCCCGGGCGCCGGGGTCGACGTGCCGATCCTCGACGTGCCCGTGGACTGATCTCACATATCGAGACGGCAGTTTCATATTATGGATTAGTCGGTACGCTTCAGGAATGACCGACGAGCGCGGAGCCACCTACACGCATGGCCACCACGAGTCGGTGCTCCGCAGCCACCAGCGGCGCACCGTGCAGGACTCGGCCGCCTACCTGCTGCCCCACCTGAAGCCCGGCTTGTCCGTGCTGGACATCGGGTGCGGGCCCGGGACGATCACCGCCGACCTCGCCGCCCTCGTCGCGCCCGGCCCCGTCACGGCTGTCGACCAGGCGGCCGACGTCCTGGGGGTGGCCCGCGGCGAGATCGAGCGACGAGGCCTGTCGAACGTGTCGTTCGCGACCGCCGATGTGCACCGGCTCGACTTTGCCGACGGCACGTTCGACGTCGTGCACGCGCATCAGGTGCTGCAACACGTTGCCGATCCGGTGATGGCCCTGCGTGAGATGAGAAGGGTGTGCGCGCCCGGGGGCGTGGTGGCCGCGCGGGACGCCGACTACGCGGGATTCATCTGGTTTCCGCAGCTGCCGGCGCTCGATCTGTGGCGCGATCTCTACGAACGGGCCGCCCGTGCGAACGGCGGCGAGCCCGATGCGGGCCGGCGGCTGCTGTCCTGGGCCCAGCGGGCGGGCTTCGACGACGTCACGCCGTCGGGAAGTGTGTGGTGCTACGCGGCCCCCAGCACGCGTGAGTGGTGGGGCGAGATGTGGGCGGACCGGATACTGCACTCGCGGATCTCGAGCGACCTGCTGAGCCTGGGTCTGGCCACGCCGGCGCAGCTCGACGAGATCTCCGCGGCGTGGCGCGCCTGGGCCGCCGCCGCCGACGGCTGGATCGCCCTCCCGCACGGCGAAATCCTCTGCCGGGTTTAGCCGATCGCGGCCCGGCCGGCGTGTTTGGCCAGGTCAGGTATGCGGTATTGGCATTCTCTTTTTTTGCAAGTACGTTATTCATCGATGGATAACGCTGCCCAGACACCATCCGGCATTCCGCTTGCGCCGGTGTACGGCCCGGGGGACATTACGGCGCCTCCTCCGGCGCCGGGGGAATTCCCGTTCACCCGGGGTAACTTCGCGTCCGGCTACCGCGGCAAGCTCTGGACGCTGCGCCAGTATTCGGGCTTCGGCACCGCCGAGGAATCCAATCGCCGCTACCGCTACCTGCTCGAGCAAGGCGGGACGGGGCTGTCGGTGGCGCTGGACCTGCCGACCCAGTGCGGCTACGACTCCGACGATCCCGAGTTCGGCGAGGAGGTCGGCCGGGTCGGCGTCGCGGTGGACACCCTGGCCGACTTCGAGATCCTGTTCGACGGCATCCCGCTGGACAAGCTCAGCACGAGCATGACGATCAACGGGACGGCGGCCATCCTGCTGGCGTTCTACGTCGCGGCGGCGGAGAAGAAGGGGGTGCCGCGGGCGAAGCTGACGGGCACCATCCAGAACGACATCCTCAAGGAGTACGCCTCCCGGGGAACCTGGATCTGGCCGCCGGATCCGTCGCTGCGGCTGATCGCCGACACGATCGAGTTCTGCGCGGCCGAGGTGCCACGCTTCAACGCGATTTCGGTGGCAGGCGCGCATTTTCGCGACGCGGGCGCCAACGCGGTGCAGGAGATGGCGTTCACCCTCGCCGACGGGGTGACGTATTGCGACACCGTGGTGGAGCGGGGTCGGATGACGATCGACCAGTTCGCCCCACAGATCTCCTTCTTCTTCTACACCCACGGCGACTTCTTCGAAGAGATCGCCAAATACCGTGCGGGGCGGCGTCGTTGGGCAACGATCGTGCGGGAGCGGTACGGGGCGACCACGGACAAGGCATCGATGTTCCGCTTCGGTTGCGTGTGCGGCGGCGCGTCGCTGTACGCGCCGCAGGCGCACAACAACGTCGTCCGGGTCGCGTACGAGGCGATGGCCGCGGTCTTGGGCGGTGTGCAGTCGATGTTCACCGCCGCGTGGGACGAGCCGTTCGCCCTGCCCACCGAAGAAACCACAACACTGGCGCTGCGCACTCAGCAGATCCTCGCCTATGAGACGGGCGTCGCCAGCGTCGCCGACCCCCTGGGGGGCTCCTACTTCGTCGAGTCACTGACCGACGCGACCGAAGCCCGGATCGTGGAGATCATGGACGACCTGGAACGACACGGCGGCATGGTCCACGCCATCGAGGACGGCTACCTGCAGGGCCTGATCGCCGACGAGGCCTACCGCGCGCATCAGGACATCGAGGGTGGGACCCGGCCCGTCGTCGGAGTCAACCGGTTCGTGACCGACGAGCCGGAACCCGATGTCGTGACCTACGAACTGGACGCGGAGGGCCGCGACCTTCAGCTCAAGCGCCTCTCCAAAGTGAAGGCCGAAAGGGATTCGGCCGCAGTGCAATCCAGTTTGACGGCGCTGTCGCGCGCCGCCGAAGGAGACGACAATCTGATGCACAAGCTGATCGACTGCGCCAATGCCTATTGCACGGTCGGTGAAATGGTCGCCGCGCTCAAGGCGGTGTGGGGCGAGTTCCAGCAACCGGTGGTGTTCTAGTGGCGGCCCGGATTCTCGTCGCCAAGCCCGGCCTGGACGGCCACGACCGCGGCGCCAAGATCGTCGCCCGCACCCTGCGCGACGCCGGTTTCGAGGTGATCTACACCGGCATCCGGCAGCGCATCGAGGACATCGCCTCGATCGCCGTCCAGGAGGACGTCGCGGTCGTGGGCTTGAGCATCCTGTCCGGTGCGCACCTGGCGCTCACCGCCCGCACCATCGAGGCACTGCGGGCCGCCGACGCCGCCGACATCGCCGTCGTCGTCGGGGGAACGATCCCGCACGCCGACGTGCCCAAGCTGCTCTCCGCCGGCGCCGCCGCGGTATTCCCCACCGGCACACCGCTCGACGTGCTGGTGCGGGAAATCCGCACGCTGACCGGCACCCCCGAACCCGTGGAGGAACAGTGCGCGTCGGAGTGATGATCGGCGCCGAGCGCGGCGACATGGCCCGCAAGGTGGACAGGCTGGCCTCGGACATCGCATGGGCCGAGGCCGCGGGACTGGACACCGCGTGGATGCCGCAGGTGCCCAACGACTTCGACTGCCTGACCATGGTTTCGCTGATGGCCGCGCACAGCTCGCGCATCGAGCTGGGCACGGCGGTGGTGCCGCTGCAGGCCCAGCATCCGATCGCCCTTGCCCGCCAGGCGCTCTCGACGCATGCCGTGGCGGGTGGACGGTTGGCCCTGGGCGTGGGGCCGTCGCACCACTGGATCATCCGCGACATGCTCGGCCTGCCGTACGAGAAGCCGGCCGCCTACACTCGCGACTACCTGCAGGTGCTCAACGCCGCTATCGCCGGGCCGGGACCGGTTGACGTCGAAAATGATTCGTTCACCGTGCACAATCCGCTGGTGATCGGCGCCGATACTCCGATGCCGGTGCTGCTCGCCGCGCTGGGGCCGGTGATGCTGCAGATCGCCGGCGAGCTCGCCGACGGCACCGTGCTGTGGATGGCCGACGAGCGGGCGATCGGTGACCACATCGCGCCGAAGATCACCAAAGCCGCCGCGGACGCCGGGCGGCCCGCGCCGCGGATCGTCGCCGGCATCCCGGTATGCCTTTGTGCGCCGGCACAAGTCGACGAGGCGAAGGAGCGGGCTAACCGCATCCTGGGTGAGGCCGAGGTGTCGCCGAATTACCAGCGGCTGCTGGACCGCGGCGATGCCCGCGATGTCGGGGACCTGTGCGCGGCCGGTGACGAGCAGGCCATCCTGACCCGGATGCGCCGTTTCGCCGAGGCCGGCGTGACCGACCTGTCGGTGCGGCTGCTGCCCATCGGGGACAACCGCGAGGAGCTGATTGCCTCCAAGCGCCGCACCCGCGAGATGATCGCTGCGCTCGCAACGGATTTGCGGTGACGTCTACCGGACCTTTGACGGGGATACGCATCCTCGAGGTCGGCACGATGCTGGCCGGCCCGTACGCGACCATGCTGCTCGCGGACCTGGGCGCCGAGGTCATCAAGATCGAACCGCGCGGTGGCGAGATCTCCCGCGGTGTCGGGGACACCTACTTCGCCAGCCTCAACCGCAACAAGTCGAGCATCTGCCTGGACCTGAACTCGGATGCGGGTCAGCAACGCCTGGGTGAGCTGGTGGCCGAATCGCATGCGCTGCTGGTCAATTTGAAGCCGTCGGCGATCCGCCGTCTCGGGTTGACCTATGAGACGCTGCGACGGCACAACGAGCGAATCGTGTGCGTGGCGATTACGGGCTTCGGCCTGTACGGCGGCGACGATCCCGCCTTCGACTATGTAGTGCAGGCGGGAGTCGGCACGGCCGCCCTGACGGGTGACCCGGACGGCCCCCCGACCCTGCCGGGTTACTCGTCGGCCGACAACTCCACCGGGATGACCGCGGCGCTGGGGCTGTTGGCCAAGATCATCTCCGGAACCGGCGGCCAAGTCGACGTCTCGCTGCGCGACGTCATGCTCTCGCAGCTGAACTATCACGCCTCCGCGTATCTCAACAGCGGGGTCCGGCCACAGCGGCGGCCGCACGGGGCGCATTCCTACTACGTTCCGGCCCAACTCTTTCCGACCGCCGACGGGTATCTGGCGCTGTTCATCACGCACGACGGCTTTTGGAAGTCGTTCGCCGCCGAAGCGGGCATCGGGGGTTTCGAGACGATGGCCGAGCGAGTGGCCCGCCGCGACGAGGTGCTGGCCGTCGTCACGGCGATGCTGGCCACCGACAGCGCAGCCGGCTGGGAGCGCCGGCTGCGCCCACTCGGGGTGCCCGCGGCGGCGGTCAGGACGCTGCCCGAGGCGCTCGACGCGACGCCGGAAGTCGTTGTGACCGCAGGGGATTTCCGCCTCGTCGGGAGCCCCATCCACGTCTCGGGCTACGAGCCCCAATACCGGCCGCCGCCGGAATTGAGCGAGGACGCGTAGTCGGCCGAATGTGCGGCTGGCCGCACACTCGGGCTCGACCGTGCGGCTGGCCGCACACTCGGCGTCATCGACACGTCGCCATCGGGGTCACCGGCTCCGCTCGCTGGTCGTCTCGAACAGTTTCGGGATGGGCGCGGGATCCAGCAGCAACGCGTCGGACATGTTCAGCTGTCCGGCGTTGGCGATCATGTTGTCAAAGATGGCCTGCAGATCGTCGCCTTCGAGTTCGTAGATGGCCACATAGGGGCCCTGCCCATCAACGGGGCGCAGCCGCCGCGCCGCGACGATTCCATCGAGCGCCAGCAGTTGGGGTATGTGGACGTCGTCGTACCAGGTGTTGTATTCCTGTTCGCGTTCGGGCGAACTAGGCCGACTTTCGACGTACATGATTCCCTTGGCCATCGCCGCCACCTCTCCTCGGGCCGCTACTCGTAGCGCACCGTGACCGACTCCGTATCCGGCACGCCCTGGCACGTCAAAATGTAGCCCTCGGCGACCTCGTCATCGTCCAGAGCGTCGTTAACCCGCATGGTCGCGTGGCCCTCCTCGAGCTTGGCCATGCACGTGCCGCAGTTACCGGCCTCGCAACTGAACGGCGGTTCCAGGCCGGCCCGCCGCGCGCTCTGCAAGAGCGTCTCGCCGGGGACCAGCGGCACCGAGACCTTTTTGCGGTCCATGTGGATGGTCACCGTGCCCGCGCCGGAGCCGTTTGACGGATTTGTCACCCGTGGGGTCTCCTCGATGCTTTGGGTGACTGTCACCTCGACCGCCCCCTCCCGTACTTGCATTCTTCACTATAGAGAATACTATTCTCACAGAGCGATAGGATCTTCTCAAGCTTGTGGGGATGTCAGGTCAGCCCGGCCTGTCAGGGAAGGACGGGACGTGACCGAGCCGGCTGCGGTCGTGTTCGAGGAGCGGCGTTTCAGCCTGGCCCAGCTCGACGCGCTGGCCGACGGCTGGGCCGCAACCCTGGCCAAGAACGGTGTCGCGGCAGGTCAGCGGGTCGCGGTGATGGCGTCCAACCGTCCGGAATTCGTCGCGGCCGTGCTGGCAATCTGGCGGCTGGCCGCCACGGCGGTGCTGCTGAGCCCGGCCTGGAAGCGCGACGAGGTGGACCACGCGCTCGCAATCACCGAACCGGCGCACGCCGTCGGAGACCATCCGGTGCTGGCCGGTGTCATGCCGATGCTGGACCTCGACGAGCCGGTCGCCGCCGGCGAGCCGACGAGCGCCGTACCGCCGCAAGCCTCCGACGCGGTGCTGGTGTTCAGTTCCGGCACCACCGGGTTGCCGAAGGCCGTCCGGCACACCCACGCGGCGCTCGACGAGGCCGTGCGGCACTGGCGGGAGGCGTTGCAGCTGACGCGGCGCGACCGCATCCAGATCGCCACGCCGCCGTCGCACATCCTCGGCCTGCTCAACATCCTCACGGCCCTGCGCAGCGGGGCCCGCGTGCGGCTACATTCCCGGTTCGACATCGAACGGATGCTGCATCACATCGAAAACGACGGCATCACAGTCGAAATGGCGGTCGCGCCCATTGCCCTGGCCATCGCCTCGCATCCCAGGCTCGAGTCCTACGACCTGTCCTCGCTGCGCTACATCATGTGGGGCGCCACCCCCGTGAGCGCCGACGTCGCGCGGACCGTGACGCGGCGCACCGGCGTGGGCTGGGTCCCGGCCTACGGGACCACCGAACTGCCTGTCATCGCGTGCAATCCGATCGAGGGCGCACGCCTGGATTCCGTTGGGCGGCCCGTGCCGGGCGTGGACGTGCGGGTGGTCTCGCTGGAGACGGGCGAGCCCGTCTGCCCGGGGGAGGTCGGGGAGATTCAGGCGCGGTCCGCGTCGCTGATGGCCGGTTACCTGCCGGCGGAAGCGACCGCCGAGGTGATCGACAACGGCTGGTACCGCACCGGCGACGTCGGCTGGATCGACACCGGCGGCTGGCTGCGGATCACCGACCGCCGCAAAGAGATGATCAAGGTGCGCGGCTTTCAGGTCGCGCCCGCCGAAATCGAGACGGTGTTGCACGGCCACCCGGCCGTCAAAGACTGCGCGGTGTTCGGTGTGCCCGACGGGCTCAACGGGGAAGCGGTGGTTGCGGCGGTCGCGACGTGCGCGCCCGTCGATGCCGGCGAACTCACCGCCCGGGTGGATCAGCGCCTGGCTTCCTATAAACACCTCAGCCGGGTGGTCTTCGTGCCCGACATTCCTCGCCTGCCCTCGGGCAAGGTACTGCGCCGAGTGCTGAAGGAGCGCTATGGATGTACGTCTGACAGCTGAACAACAGCAATTGCGCGACGCCGCCGCCAAGTTCGCCGACGACCTGGGGCCCTCGGCGGTCCAGGATCTCGACGACCGGGGCCGAATTGCGCGTCTGGACAAGCAGATTGCCGGGACGGGCTGGCGGTCGCTGCGCTCCGACGGGGCGTCGGGCGTCGAAGTGGCCATCGTCGCCGAGGAATTCGGGCGCCGACTGGTCGACACGCCATTTCTTGGTCCGGTGCTCGCCGACGACCTGGCCCGCCACGTCGGCGCCGACGGCGCGGGCGCGACAATCGCGGTCGACGGTCGCGCCATCGACGCGCGGGGCGCCCAGCGAGCCGTTTGCCTTTCCGATGGCAACGTGCTCGCCGCCGAGGTTCAGGACTTGATCGATGGTGTGGACCTGACCCGAAGCGACGCCACGATCGCGGGAACGGCGGCGGGGCTGGGCGAAGTGTCCGCCGACGTCGCGGCGCGATGGCGAGCGCTCGCGCTGGTCGCCACGACGGCGGACCTGGTGGGTGTCGCCCGGGGCGCGCACGCCGTCGCGGTCGACTACGCCAAGATCCGCGAGCAATACGGCAAGCAGATCGGGTCATATCAGGCCGTCGCCCATCTGCTGGCCGAAAGCCTTGCGCTGATTGAAGGTTCGATCAGCGTGTCCCGGCACGCCGCGTGGGCGGTCGACGAGCTGCCATCCGCCGACGCCGTCCGTGCCGCGCAGGTGGCCAAGGTCTACTGCGCGCGCGCCGCCCGCACCGTCTGCGAGACGGCCATTCAGGTGCACGGCGGGATCGGCAACACCTGGGACTGCCTGGTGCATGTCTACCTGCGCCGCGCCCTGATCTCGACGGAGCTGTGGCCCGTCGCGTTGAAGGAGATTGATCTTGGACTTTCGTGACTCACCAACCGAAGCCGCCTTCAGGGAGCGACTGCGGTCCTGGCTTGCCGTGCACGCGAAGGAATTTTCCGGGTCCGGCGACGAGTACTGGGCCCGTCAGGCCGAATGGCACCGGGCCCTGTACCGCGAGGGCTTCTTCGGGCTGTCGTTTCCCCGGGCGTACGGCGGGCAGGAGTTGCCTCCGGTCTACGACGTCATCGTGGACGAGGAACTCGCCCGGGCCGGCGCCCCGCCGCGCCCCAGTGTGGGCTATCTGATCTACGGGATCGGCCGGCACGCCAATGACGAAGTGCGCCAACGGTTCCTGCCGGGCATCATCGACGGAACGGAGCGCTGGTGCCAGGGCTTCAGCGAGCCCGGCGCCGGGTCGGACCTGGCTTCGCTGACCACGACCGCGCGCCTGGAGGGCGACACCTACGTGGTGAACGGGCACAAGATCTGGACCAGTTATTCCGATGTCGCGGACTGGTGCCTGCTGCTGGCCCGCACCGATCCCGACGCCAAGCGGCACCGCGGCCTGTCGGCCTTCGTGCTTCAGATGAAACAGCCTGGGGTGCAACAGCGCCCGCTGCGCATGATCAATGGCGTGACCAACGAATTCGGTCAGGTGTTCTTCGACGACGCGAAGATACCGGCCGATCGGATGGTCGGCGCCCCGGGTGATGGCTGGGCGGTCGCCATGACCGTCGTCGGCCACGAACGCGAACCCTCGACGCTCGGTTACGCCGCCCGCTACGGCAAGCTGGTGCGAAGCCTGTACGCCCGCAACGATGGACCGGTGTCCGAAGAGCTTGCGTGGGCCGCGGTCCAGTCGGAGATGCTGACCCATCATGTCCGGCGGAGGCTGTCCGAACAGCTGGACGGAGTTTCGCACGGGCCCGAAGGCTCGCTCGACAAGCTGCTGATGACTTGGGTCGAGCAATCGGTCGGGCACGCCGTCCTGGCGGTCACCGGGACCCGCGATCCGGACTTGCTCAGCGCCTACCTGTACAGCCGGGCGCAGAGCGTGATGGGCGGGACATCACAGATACAAAAGAACATCATCGCTTCACGGATCTTGGGATTGTCGTGAGCGCGAACGCGGGCGTAGCTCGGGTGAAGCGGGCCACGAATATAGACGGTGGAGTGATCGCGAGCGCGGGCGTAGCCCGGGTGAAGCGGGTCACGACTATAGAAGGAGTCTGACGTGTACGACATGCCTGCCGAAATCGACGTCCAAGCCGACGGTCCGCTGCGGATCATCACCTTGAACCGGCCGGACTCGCTCAATTCGGTCAACGACGACCTGCACGTCGGGCTCGCGCGCCTGTGGCAGCGATTGACCGATGACCCCAGTGCCCGCGCGGCGGTCATCACCGGGGCGGGCAGGGCGTTTTCGGCCGGCGGGGATTTCTCGTATCTCAAGGAGCTGTCGGCCGATGCGGACCTGCGGGCCAAGACCATTCGGGACGGCCGCGAGATCGTGCTTGGTATGGCGCGGTGCCGTATTCCGGTGGTGGCCGCGGTCAACGGCCCGGCGGTCGGGCTTGGCTGCAGCCTGGTGGCGCTGAGCGACATCGTCTACATCGCCGAAGAGGCCTACCTCGCCGATCCGCACGTGCAGGTGGGATTGGTTGCCGCCGACGGCGGCCCGCTGACCTGGCCGCTGCACATCAGCTTGCTGCTGGCCAAGGAGTTCGCGTTGACGGGCACCCGGATCAGCGCGCAGCGCGCCGTCGAACTCGGGCTGGCCAACCACGTCGCCGCCGACCCGCTCGCGGAGGCGATCGCGTGTGCCAAAAAGATTTTGGAGCTGCCCCAGCAGGCGGTCGAAAGCACCAAGCGGGTGCTCAACATTCACCTCGAGCGGGCGGTGCTGGCCAGCCTGGACTACGCCCTGTCGGCCGAGCACCAGTCGTTCACGACCGAAGACTTCCGGTCGATCGTCACCAAGCTGGCGGCCGGCAAGAACTGAGGGCACCGCTCAGTCGTGCAGCCGCAGAAAGTCGCGCATCACTCGGTCGAACTTGTCCGGCTCCTCGATGAAGGGCATGTGAGCGGTCGACTCGAACAGCTCATAGCGCGAGCCGGCGATGCGTTGGTGCATCTCCCACATGTGTTCGGGCACGCATTCGTCGAACCTGCCGGCAAGGATCAGGGTCGGCAGGGTGATTTCGGCTAACCGGTCGAAGACGTCCCAGTCGCGGACCGTCCCGACGATGCGAAAGTCGCTCGGCCCGAACATGGTCTCGAAGATGTCGGTGCCCATGTTGGCGAAAGCTTGCAAAAGCTCTGCGGGCCAGGGGCGTACGCGGCACAGGTAGGTCTCGTTCCAGGTGCGGATGGCGTCCTGGTATTCCGCCGCATGCGTGGTACCGGCGGCCTCATGCCGATCGATGGCGGACTGGGTTTCGGGATCGAGCTCGGTTTTCAGCCGGGCCACCATCTGCGAGAACTGCGGGATGGACGCGATGCTGTTCGAAATGGTGAGGCTGACGGCGCGCGACGGTACGTCGAGCGCGTACTGCTGCGCCATCATCCCGCCCCACGAGTTGCCGAAGAGGTGAAAGCCGTTGAGGCCAAGGCTCTTTACGACGGCGTCCAGTTCGGCAACCGACCGTTGCATGGTCCACAAGTCGCGGTTCGCGGGGCGCTCGGAGTTGCCGCATCCGAGCTGGTCCCAGAAGATGACTTCGCGCTCGTCGGCCAACCGCTCCAGCGAACGGAGGTAGGTGTGCGGCAACCCGGGCCCGCCGTGCACAACGAGCAGCGGAAGGCCCGGTCCGCCGCCGACGCGCTCGAACCACACGTTGCCGCCCGGAACCGCGATCATTCCGTCCATTGCCGACGAGCCTCCTGGTTGGCGAGCAGACGCAGAATCGCACCACGCGATGCTGGTATATGCGATTTTGCGACTGCTCGCGAGCCGACCTCTCCTTGCAACGCTGACTCTCAGAATGAGAGAATAGTGTTCTCATAAATCGCGGGGTCGTCGAACCCCCGCAACGCGCTCGCCGAACTGGAGAAGACCCGTGCCTGACGCCGTCATCGTGTCCGCCACCGTCACCGAGGTGCCAGCCCCCTAAATGGACATCGCCGAGTTGATCGAGGGCGCGCGCAAGGGATCTCCGCGCGCGGCGGGTCGGCTCCTTTCCCTGGTCGAGGGCGATCGCCGCGACGAGGTGCTCGCCGGTATCGAGCCGTCACCGGTGAACGTCATCGGCATCACCGGGCCGCCGGGCGCGGGCAAGTCCACGACGATCGCCGCGCTCGTCGGGGCCTACCGGGAGCGGGGGGATCGGGTGGCGGTATTGGCCGTGGACCCGTCGTCGCCGTTCAGCGGGGGTGCCCTGTTGGGCGACCGCATCCGAATGGCCGCGCACATCAACGACTCCGACGTGTTGATCCGGTCGGTGGCCACCCGCGGTCACCTCGGGGGCCTGGCCGCCGCGGTCCCCGCGGCCATCCGGCTGCTCGGGGCGATCGGTTACCACGTGGTCCTGCTGGAGACGGTGGGGGTGGGGCAGTCCGAGATCGAGATCGCCGCCGTCGCCGACCCGACCGTCGTCATCCTCAATCCCGGTGCCGGCGACGCGATCCAGGTCGCCAAGGCGGGCGTGCTGGAGGTCGCCGACATCGTCGTCGTCAACAAGGCGGACCGCGACGGCGCCGAACAGACCGTGCGGGATCTGCGCGCCGAGACCGATGTGCCGATCGTGACCCTCGTCGCCGCCCGCGGCGAGGGGATCGCGGAGCTGGTGGCCGCGATCGAAGACCACCACCGTGCCGACAGCCGCGCCCGCCGGCTGGCCCGCGCCCGGGCGCAGATCCTGTCGCTGGCCCAAACCCGGCTGCGGGGCAGGCCGGAGCTCGACCGGCTCGCCCAGACCGTCGTCGACGGTGACCAGGACCCGTACTCGGCGGCCGACCAGCTGCTCTCACCGACCGCCCGGGACCAGGACTGAGCGCTCGTCCTGTCCCCCGATCGGGGGAGCCCGGATTCACCCCGTTCGCGGACCGATCGGCGGAGTTGCGCCCGGGCAAATCTCCCTACCTTGATCTTGTGCCCAACGGCACGATCCGCGATGAGTGAGGAGACCCGGCACATGGCTCGCAACCCCGAAATGTCGGCCGCACACGTCGGCGAGCAGCTGGAGCTGTACCGCCGCATGTGGGTCCTGCGACTGCTCGACATGGCGCTCGAAGAGTCGCGCATCGACGGGTTGCTCAACGGACCCATGGTGGCCGCGTTCGGCCAGGAGGCCGTGGCCGTTGGAACCATCGCCGCCCTGCGGCCGGGCGACATCATGAGCACCTCGATCCGCCATTTCGAGCACGCCCAGCGGGTCGGCCATCTCCTTCCCCTGGGGCCCGCCATCGCCGAGATGATCACCCCCCGCCCGGCCGTGGCCGTCGGTCGGAAGGAAAGCCCGTTCGCGACCGAATGGAAGCAGATCTTCGCCGGCGCCGACCCGTTGCGGCAGTCGATCCTGTTCGCGCTCGGCGACGCCTATGCCCAGCAGGTGGCCGGCGAGGGCAAGGTCACGCTGTGCGTCATCGGGGATGACGCGGTGAACTCCGCCGAGTTCAAATCGGCCGCCGCCATAGCGTTGTCGTGGCGGCTCCCGGTGGTGTTCGTTGTCGAGAACATCCGCGAGGCATCCGGCGTGCGCCGGGGCCCACGCGAGCGCCACGGACTGCCGGTGCTGTCGGTGGACGGCAAAAACGTTGGGGCCGTGTATGACTCGGTCTCCCAAGCGGCGGATCGCGCGAGCGCCGGCGGTGGACCCAGCATGGTCGAGGCGGTCACCTACCGCACCAACCACCCCTCCGGCGTCGACCCCCTGGTTTTCGCCCGGCGCGAGCTGACCCGCGCCGGTGTGAGCGCCGGCCACCTCTACGAGGTGGAACGCCGCGCTCGCCACCTGGTGGCCGAGGCCGCGGCCTTCGCGAACGCGCTGCGGGCAGAGGGGGCGGCGGCCGTCAGCGAGCCGGACCACTGGTCGGCCGCTAGCTGAGCAGTCCTTGCCGCATCGCCTCGGCGACGGCGGCCGCGCGATCGCTGACGCCGAGCTTTTCGTAGAGGCGTTGCACGTGCGTCTTGACCGTCGACGGGGCGACGTACAGTTCGCCGGCGATCGCGGGGATGCTTTGACCACGCGCGATCCGGTTCAGCACCTCGCGTTCTCGCGCGCTGAGGACGGGTCCGGTCGGCTCGGCCCGGTGGCGGATCTCCGCGGTGAGGCCCCCGACCAGGGCGGGCGCCACCACGTCGCGGCCCTGCGCACAGTCGAGGACGGCCTTGACGATCTCGCTGCGGGTCGAGTCCTTCAGCACGAACCCGGCGGCGCCCTGCTGCAATGCCTGGTACACGATGGCGGGCTCGTCGTGTGCCGAAATCAGCAGCACCCGGGTCGGCAATTCCTGCTTGCGCACCGCCGCCGCCACCTGCCCGCCGTCCATGCGGGGCATCCGGAAATCGAGCAGCGCGACATCGGGCCGGTGCTGCTTGATCAATTCCAATGCCGCCGAGCCGTCCTCCGCCTCGGCGACCACATCCACCGAACCGCTCGCTGCTAGCGCACGCACCACGCCCTCACGAAAGAGCGGGTGATCGTCGCCCACAACCACCCGCACCATGTCGGGCGTCGCTGGGCCGGCCATGGCGATGAGTTTAGCCCGCAAAGCGTCGATCGAATTGGAGAAATGTCCGTTAGTGTCCGTGCGCTTTGCCGTGAGGTGAGCGCGTGGGTGAGTACTGTGTTCGCGTGGCGGTCGCCAGCGACGCGGAACTGGGCCGGGTGCGCAAGCTTCACCAGCTGCGCTCCTACCGACTCGCGTCGGTCCTGCGGGTGGGCGTGGTGGGTCTCATGGTGGCTGCCATGCTCAGCGGCACCCGCCGATCGGAGTGGGCTCAGCAAACTCAGCTGATCGTGGCGTACGCGGTTGTCGCGACGTGCGCGCTGGCGCTGGCCTTTCCGCGCAGCCGGCGATCGCTCGGCCGCGGCCGGCTGGCCCAGGTCGGCCGCCTGGAGCCGTTCGCGTTCACCGTCATCGACGTTGTCGTGCTGACGGTCTTTCAGATTTTGTCCACCAACGGACTCCATCCCTTGCTCATCATGACGGCGCTCCCGATCCTGATCGGCCTCGATGTCTCGTCGCGGCGGGCGACGGTGGTGCTGATCTTTTCGATGGTGGGTTTCGCGATCGCGGTCCTCGAGGACCCGGAGATGGTCGGCTCGATCGGCGTCACCGAGGCCACGTTTCGGTTCCTGCTGTACGGATTCCTGTGTGTCACAGCGTTTGTGGCCGTTCGGGTCGAGGAGCGGCACACCCGTTCGGTGGCCGGGCTCAGCACGCTGCGCGAGGAGCTGCTCGCTCAGACGATGACCGCGTCCGACGTCGAGCAACGGCGGATATCGGAATCCATTCACGACGGTCCGCTGCAGGACATCCTGGCGGTGCGCCAGGAACTCGTCGAGTTGGACGCGGCGCTACCCGGTGATGACCGCGTCGCGCGCGCGATGGCCGGTCTGCAGTTGGCCTCGGAGCGACTGCGGCAGGCAACTTTTGAGCTGCATCCGGCCGTCCTCGAGCAGGTCGGCTTGGCGGCCGCGGTCCAGCAACTGGCCACCGTGACCGCCCAACGATCCGGTATCGAGATTCAGACCGACATCGATTACCCGATTCGCAGCGAGATCGACCCGGTGGTCTTCGGCGCGGTGCGTGAGCTGCTGTCCAACGTGGTGCAACATTCGCGGGCCGACAGCGCCTCGATCATGCTCGGCATCACCGACGAGACCTGCGTCTTGCATGTGATCGACAACGGCGTGGGGTTCGACGACGAGACGATGGCGCGCCGCCTGGGCGAAGGCCACATCGGAGTCGCTTCCCACCGGGCCCGCATCGAGGCCGCCGGGGGAAGGTTCGTCTTCCTCGACGGCCCGGTGGGCACCCACGTCTGCATCGAGCTGCCGATCGCGAGATAGGCCGACGTCGCGCGTCCCGTTACTTCAGGTCGACGGACTTCCCGGTAGCGGCCGCGTGGCCGGCGCGGTAGCCGAAAACCATTGCCGGACCTAATGTCCCGCCCGCACCGCCATAGGCCCGTCCGGTGACGCCACCCATCGCATTGCCCGCGGCGAACAGCCCGGGTATCGGGTCGCCGTCGACGTGCAGCACGCGCCCGTCGCGATCGGTGCGGGGGCCGCCCTTGGTGCCCATCGCGCCGATGCACACCGGCACCGCATAGTAGGGGGCGGTGTCGATCGGGCCGAGGGTCTTGCCGGCGAGGGTGGTCGCGCTGCCGTCGCCCCAATAACCGTCGTAAGCACTGGAGCCGCGCCCGAAGTCGGGGTCGGCCCCGGCCGCCACGTGGCGGTTCCAGTCCTCGACGGTGCGGATCAAGCCGTCGGCGTCGATGCCCGCCTTGGCGGCCAACTCGGTGAGGTCGGCCGACTCGCAGAACCAGTCCGGAACGGGCTGTCCCGGTTCGACACCCAGGAATCCGTAGCGCTGCAAGTGAATTGCATCGAACACCATCCAGCCGCGGTCGTTGACGTAGCCACCGCGGGGATCGAGGTAGTGGAAGGCGCCGGCCATCGAGTTGTAATCGCATGCCTCGTTGACGAAGCGGCGCCCCGCCGAGTTGACGATTATGCTGCGTGGCCGCGTTCGTTCCAACCGCACGCTGCGGCTGCGTGGCCTGCCGTCGATGGTGTCACCGGGGATCTGCACGATCGGCACCCACCAGGCCTCGCCCATGTTCGCCAGATCGGCGCCGTGTGCCATTGCCATGCGCAGGCCGTCCCCGGTGTTGTTGGGCGGAGAGACCGCGCCGTGCATCGGGCCACGCAGAAAGGCCTGCGCCAGAGCGGGATCCCATTCGAAGCCGCCGGTGCCCAGGATGACGCCGTGCCGGGCGCGAACGTTGACGGTGCGTCCCGCAAGGCCGATCCGCACCCCGGTGATTTCCCCGCCCTCGCCGATCAGCTGTTCGGCGCGCGCGCCGGTGTGCGGGGTGACGCCGGCATCCAGCAGGCCTTTGAGGAGCCCCGCGATCAGCGCGGTGCCGGCGACGCAGAGGTGGCCGGTTCGTTCGTCGATCGCCGCGTGCAGACGCGCCCTGGTCTCGGCGTCGAAACCGACGTTGGACCAGTCGGCGGGAAACGACGTGATCCGCGTGGCCCATTCGCCCAACTGCGCGAGGTCGAAGGGAGCGGCAGTGAGCGATCGGCCTCCGGTCGGTTGCCCGCCCGGCAATTCGGGCTGATAGTCGGGGAAGCCGGTGGCGATCTCGAAGCGCAGGCCGCTGTGTGCCTCGACGAAGTCGAGCATGGCCGGACCGGTGTGCACGAACGTCTCGACCAGCTCGTCGTCCATCGAGCCGAGGGACTGCGCGCGCAGGTATCGCAGCGCATCGGCGGTCGTCAATTCCCCTTCGGGCGAACGATTATGGGCGGGAATCCACACCACGCCGCCCGACACCGCGGTGGTGCCGCCAACGCTTGGCGCCTTCTCGAAGACCTCCACCGACGCCCCGGACGCCACCGCGGTGAGGGCGGCGGTAAGCCCGGCGCCACCACTGCCGAGTACGACTACGTCGGCTTGCATGTCCCACGACATGGATCGGTATCCCTTCAGCTCAGCAGTTCGGACAACTGCCTCGCGGCTTTGACGACCGCATCTTTTCCGCGCAGCACCACGTCTTCCCGGTGCGAAATGAGGTTGATGCAGGTTGGCGGGGACGGGGCCGGGCGGCGCACCGCGACGGCGAGGCCGTAGGTGTTCGGCTCGATTTCGCCGTACGTGGTCACCCACCCGCATTCGCGTGCCCGGGTGACCAGGTCCCGTTCTCCCGGACGCGGGGGCATGCTCGCGAGCAAGGCGATTCCGGCGGCGCCGCGGTTCAGGGGGTATCGGCTGCCCTCGTGAAACGACAGTTGGTAGGCCACGTGGCTGGGCATGATGACCGCGATGGCCACCTGCTGGTCGCCCTCGGCGATGAGCAACGAAACCGTGGTGCCGAGCTCGTCGGCCAGCGCGCGCAGCGTCGGCAGGCTGAGCTGGCGCACGTTGCGGTCGAATGATGCGCCCAGGACGGCGAGTCCGGCGGCGGGCCGATAGCGGCCGTCCTCTCCCTTGGCCACCAGCCGGAACTCCGCCAGCGTCGTCAGCAGCCGGTAGGCGATCGTGCGATGAACCCCGACTTGGTCGGCGAGCTGCTGCACGGTCAGCCCGGCGGGGGACTCCGCGACCATTTGCAGCGCGGTCAGCCCCCGGGCCAGCGTCTGCGAACCCGTTCCCGAACCGGTCACAGCCTTGACAGACCCAGGCCCGAGAGCGAAGCTCTATATATAACGCACATCAGTGTGCGATATTAGCACACAAGATACGTCGAAAACGAGAACGAGATTTTCCCGACTTTGGGCCAGAGAGGCATCGTGGCGGAGTTCGAGAGCATCTGGAGCGATCTTCAGGGCGTCGCGTTTGAGCAGGGCTACCTCCACGCCGGCGGGGTGCGGACCCGCTACCTGCGGGCCGGCGACCCGGGCAAGCCGGTGCTGATGCTGCTGCACGGGTCCGGCGGCCACGCCGAGGCGTACGTCCGCAACCTCGCGGCGCACGCCGAGCACTTCTGGACCTGGTCCATCGACATGCTGGGCCACGGTTACACCGACAAGCCGGGCCACCCGCTGGAGGTCCGCCACTACGTCGAGCACCTGATGGCCGTCCTGCGCACCATCGGCGTCGATCGCGCCGGCATCAGCGGCGAATCGCTGGGCGGCTGGGTGGCGGCCCGAGCCGCGATCGACCATCCCGACGTGGTGGACCGGCTCGTCCTCAACACCGCCGGCGGCTCCCAAGCCGATCTCGTGGTGATGAAGCGGATCATCACCTTGTCGATGGCGGCCGCCGAGGACCCGACGTGGGAGACGGTGCAAGCGCGGATCAAGTGGTTGATGGCGGACAAGTCCAAGGACTACGACGACTTGGTCGCCAGCCGCCAGCGCGTCTATCGCCAACCGGGATTCGTCGATGCCATGCGCGACATCATGGCGTTGCAGGACCCCGAGATTCGGGCGCGCAACATCATCGGCCCGGACGAATACGGCGCGATCATCGCGCCGACGCTGGTGCTGTGGACCAGCGACGACCCCACCGCCGACGTCGCCGAAGGTCGCCGCATCGCGTCGATGATCCCGGGCGCGCGTTTCGAGGTGATGCCCGGCTGCGGGCACTGGCCGCAGTACGAGGATCCCAAGACCTTCAATCGTTTACACCTCGACTTCCTGCTGGGGCGGTGATGGTCGACGCGGAGCGTGAGCCGGCGGGGATCGAGACCGACGTTGTCGTGGTCGGGGCGGGACCGGTCGGCCTGACGTTGGCCAATATCCTTGGCCTGCGCGGCATCCGCACGGTCGTGGTCGAAGAACGCGACACGCTGATCGACTATCCACGCGGCGTGGGGCTCGACGACGAGGCGCTGCGGACGTTCCAGTCGGTGGGGCTGGCCGACCGGGTCGTCCCGCACACGGTGCCCAACCAGATCCTGCGTTTCGTCGACGCCAAGCGCCGCGTGCTCGCCGAAATGGCCCCGCCCGATGCGCGTTTCGGTTGGCCGAAGCGTAACGGGTTCGTCCAACCGCTTGTCGACGCCGAACTGCTGGCGGGCCTGGACCGGTTCGAGCACGTCGACGTGTGGTGGGGCCGTCCGATGACGGCATGCCGGGAAGACGCCGACGGCGTGACCGTCGAACTCGGCGGCGGACGCGACCACGAATCGTCCAGCCTACGAACGCGTTACGTGGTCGGCTGCGACGGCGGTCGCAGCATGACCCGCCGCATGATGGGCGTGTCGTTCGACGGGACGACATCCTCGACGCGCTGGCTGGTGGTCGACATCGCCAACGACCCGCTCGGCCACCCCAACAGCGAGGTCGGCGCCGACCCCGAACGTCCGTACGCCTCGATCTCGATCGCGCACGGAATCCGGCGGTTCGAGTTCATGATTCACGCCGACGAAACCGACGAGCAGGCCGAAGACCCGGCGTTCCTGAGCCAGATGCTGGCCCGGATGGTGCCGCACCCGGAGCGTGTCGACGTGATCCGGCGGCGCGTGTACACCCACCACTCGCGGATCGCCGGCGCGTTCCGCAAGGGCCGGCTGCTGCTGGCCGGGGACGCCGCGCACCTGATGCCGGTCTGGCAGGGCCAGGGCTACAACAGCGGAATCCGCGACGCGGCCAATCTCGGTTGGAAGCTCGCCGCGGTCGTGAGCGGCCGGGCCGACGAGAAGCTGCTGGACACCTACGACATCGAGCGGCGCAAGCACGCGCGGGCGATGATCGACCTCTCCACCATGGTGGGGCGAGTGATCTCGCCGACCAACCGCCGGGTGGCCGGCGCGCGCGACCTGCTGGTGCGGTCCGCGTCGATCGTGCCGTCGCTCAAGCGCTATGTGCTGGAGATGCGGTTCAAACCGATGCCCCGTTACGAGCAGGGCGCCGTCGTGCACAGCGCGCCCGGCCGGGCGGATTCACCGGTGGGTACCCTGTTCATCCAGCCACGGGTCGACACCCGCGAGCAGCGGGACGTGTTGCTGGACGACGTAATCGGCGACTGGTTCGCCGTGCTGTGCTGGAACAACAACCCGCGCAAGATACTCGGCGACGTCGCCTTCGCGAACTGGAAAGCGTTGGGCGCGAGGTTCATCGCGCTGCGACCCCTGATCCAGCTGCATTGGACCAGACACGACGATCCCGACGTCGTGATCGTCGGCGACCGTAGCGGCGCCGTCAAATCGTGGTTCGACACCCATCAGGAGTCGGTGTTGTTCCTGCGTCCCGATCGGTGCATCGCCGGTGCCTGCATCGCCCAGCTCGCCCCCGACCTGAGCGCCGCGCTCCTTGCCGCGCTCACCCTCATCCCGAGAGGGGGTGACACGCAAAGTGGCACTGGCTCTGTGCTGTATGTCGCACAGCCCGCTCCTGAATCTTCCGGGGCCGCCGCAGGACCTGCTTGACGACATCGAAGCCGCGATCGCCCACGCGCGACAGTTCGTCGCCGACTACGACCCCGAACTCGTCGTCATCTTCTCCCCGGACCACTACAACGGGTTCTTCCACAAGATGATGCCGCCCTTCTGTATCGGCACGAGCGCCAACGGGGTTGGGGATTACGGCACCCATGCCGGCCCGCTGGACGTTCCCGAGCAGCTCGCCACCGACTGCGCGGAAGCCGTGCTCGACGCCGGGGTCGACATTGCGGTTTCGGCCTGCATGGAGGTGGACCACGGCACCGTCCAGCCGCTCGAGAAGCTGTTCGGCGAGGCCACTTCCCGCCCGGTGATACCGATCTTCATCAACGCGATCGGTGTGCCGCTGGGGCCATTACGTCGTTGCCGTGCGCTCGGGACCGCGGTCGGCTCGTATCTGGCCACGCTGGACAAGCGGGTGTTGCTGCTGGGTTCCGGCGGCCTTTCACACAGCCCGCCGGTGCCCACCCTGGCCACCGCGCCGCCGCCGGTGCTCGAGCGCATCGTGCACGGCCGGCCGATGACGGCCGAGCAGCGGCAGGCCCGGCAGGCCGCCGTGATCGATGCGGCCAAGCGCTTCGCGGCCGGCGACAGCGAACTGCAGGTGTTGAACCCGGTGTGGGATCAGCGCTTTCTCGAGATCATCGACGGCGGGTGGCTGGACGAACTCGACCAGTGGTCGAACTCGTTCGTCGCCCACGAGGGCGGCAGCTCGGCCCAGGAAATCCGAACGTGGGTCGCGGCGTTCGCGGCGCTGGCCAGCGCCGGGCCCTACGACACCGTCGAGCGCTACTACAAACCGGCCGCCGATCTGATCGCCGGCTTCGCCATCAGAACGGCCGTGCCGAAATGACCAGCGCGGAGCACGGTTTCGACCACGTCGTCGACGTGCTCGTCGTCGGCTCGGGCGGCGGGGGGATGACGGCCGCCCTGACGGCCAACGCCGCCGGCCTGGACGCGCTGGTCGTGGAGAAGTCCTCGTTCTTCGGTGGTTCCACCGCGCTGTCCGGGGGCGGCATCTGGGTGCCGGGGGCGCCCGCGCAGCGCAGGGAGGGCTACGCGCCGTCACCCGAAGGTGTGGTCGAGTACTTGCGGCGGATCACCGACGGACTCGTCAGCGAGGCGCGGATACGGCAGTACGTCGAATCCGCGCCCAAGATGCTCGCCTTACTCGAACGGCTCTCCGGCTGGTGTGAATTCGTCTGGAAGCCCGGTTACGCGGACTACTATCCGGAACTTCCCGGCGGGTCCGAACTCGGCAGCACGATCAACGTGCCCCCCATCGACCTGCGCGAGCTGGGCCCCGATGAGCAGCGGCTCCTGCGACCCCTCGCGTTGGCGCCCAAGGGAATCTGGCTGGGACCCAAGGAACTTCGGACCTTCTACCGGATCCGGCAATCCTGGGCCGGCAAGGGCGTATTACTCAAGCTGATCGCGCGGATGGTCAGGGCGCGGGTGTTCGGCGAGCGGATGGCCGCCATCGGGCAGTCCCTGGCCGCCCGCCTCAGACTGACCATGACCGAACGTGGCATCCCGCTGTGGCTGGACTCGCCGATGACCGAGTTGCTCAGCGACGCCGACGGCGCGGTGACGGGTGCGGCGGTGGAACGAAATGGAATCCAGCAGCGGATCGGCGCGCGCTGCGGCGTCATCTTGGCTTCCGGCGGCTTCGACCATGACCTGGCCTGGCGCAAGGAGCTGCTGCCCGTGGTGGACCAGGACTGGAGTTTCGGTAACCCCGCCGCCATGGGAGACGGCATCCGCGCGGCCCAAAAGCTGGGCGCCGCAACCGACCTGCTCGACGAGGCGTGGTGGTTTCCCGCCATCCAATGGCCGGATGGCCGCATGCAATTCATGC
Organism: Mycobacterium sp. E2989; assembly: GCF_001667595.1. NCBI lineage: Bacteria > Bacillati > Actinomycetota > Actinomycetes > Mycobacteriales > Mycobacteriaceae > Mycobacterium > Mycobacterium sp. E2989. The sequence continues at coordinate 34,976 of NZ_LZJX01000023.1, forward strand.
TCAACGAACGCATGATGCCGGCACAGTTCATCGTCAACGGCGACGGCAAGCGCTTCATCAACGAGGCGGCGCCCTACATGGACTTCGGGCACGCCATGATCGATGGCCACAAGAGCGGGGTCACCCACATCCCATGCTGGCTGATCACCGACCAAAGGTCGTGGAATCGCTACGTCATCGGCGGGCACCTTCCCATCCCCAAGATCCCGGGTGCGCCGGTGCCCACCGGCCGTAAGGTCCCCCGGGCTTGGCTCGAATCCGGCGTCGTCAAGGCGGCGAGGACGTGGGCGGAGATGGCCGCCGCGATCGGCGTGCCGGCCGCGAATCTGGCCGAAACCGCCCGCCGCTTCAACGAACTCGCCCGCAGGGGTCACGACGACGATTTCCGCCGGGGGGACAGCGTCTACGACAACTACTACGGCGATCCGACCCTGCCCAACCCGAACCTGCGCCCGCTGGGCGACCCGCCCTACTACGCGTTCCGGATCGTCCTCGGCGACCTCGGCACCTCGGGCGGCCTGCGCACCGACGAATACGCGCGGGTGCTGACCGACGACGACAGCGTGCTGCCCGGACTGTACGCGGTGGGAAATACCTCCGCGCCGGTGATGGGACGCAGCTACGCCGGGGCGGGCGCCACCATCGGCCCAGCGATGACCTTCGGGTTTGTTGCGGCGAATCACATTGCCGCACATGCAGCCAACCGGACCCTTAATTCTCATAGGAGGTAGCAATGAAAGTATCCCTGTTCTACGAGTTCGCCCTGCCGCGGCCGTGGGCGCCCGACGACGAACACGTCATGATGCAAGAGTGCCTCGACGAGGTGGAGGCCGCGGACAAAGCCGGCTTCTCCACCGTCTGGCTGACCGAGCACCACTTCCTGGAGGAGTACTGCCACTCGACGGCGCCCGAGATCTTCCTGGCCGCGGCCAGCCAGCGGACCAAGAACATCCGGCTGGGATTCGGCATCATGCACCTGCCGCCGGTGGTCAATCACCCGGCCCGCGTCGCCGAGCGCATCGCCACCCTCGATTTGCTCTCCAACGGCCGCGTCGAGTTCGGCACCGGGGAATCGTCCTCGGTCGGTGAGCTGGGCGGGTTCAACATCGATCCCGCCGACAAACGGGCACAGTGGGAGGAGGCCCTCGAGGTCTCGATTCGCTGCATGATCGAGGAGCCGTTCACCGGCTTCAACGGCGAGCACGTCCAGATGCCGGCGCGCAACGTCGTTCCCAAGCCGCTGCAGAAGCCGCATCCGCCGGTCTGGGTCGCGTGCACGCGGCCGGCCAGCGTGCAGATGGCCGCCCAAAAGGCGATCGGCGCCTTGAGTTTCGCCTACACCGGTCCAGGCCCGCTGACCGAGCGGGTGAACGGCTACTACAAGGAATTCGAAGAAAACGGCGTGCCCGTCACGCCGCGCATCAATCCGAACATCCTGGCCATCGGCGGCGACCTGTCGATGATGGTCGCCAAGACCGACGAGCAGGCGCTGCAACGGCTGGGGCAGGGCGGCGGATTCTTCTCGTTCGGGATCATGCACTACTACATGACGGGGGTGCACACCCCCGGACGGACCGGCGTGTGGAAGCGGTATCTCGAAGAGGTCGAAAAGGATCCGACGCTGGCGTACGGCCCGGGGCGGGGGGCGATCGGATCGCCCACGACCGTCCGAGAATTCCTGCGCGGCTACGAGGAAAGCGGCGTCGACGAGATCATCCTGCTGCTCAACCCCCGCAGCCACGAGGGCACCATGGAGTCCATCGAGCTGATGGGCAAGGAGGTGCTGCCCGAGTTCATCGAGCGCGACGCGAAGGCGGTGGCCGAGAAGGCCAAGCGGCTCGAGCCGGTCATCGAAAAGGTGGAGGCGCGGCGGCCGGCATCCACGGCGCCGCAGTTCGACGAACAGTACTCGTTTGGTGGCCTGCCGACCGGTCGGGGCGGTAAGTTCACCGCAAGCGAGATCCCCGAAGCCATGGCGGAAATCAACGAGGGCCGCGTACAGGCGGCCCAGCGGTTGAAAGAACAGCAGCAGCAGAAGTGACTCCGGAAGGTCGCTGAACTAGGAGACGGCCTTGGGAACCATCGACGCGCTCTGGCGCTACGACGGCCGCCGGGCGGTGGTGACCGGATGCGCCTCGGGCATCGGTGGGCACGTGGTCCGCCAGCTCACGGAACTGGGTGCCGACGTCATCGGGCTGGACAAGTGCCGCCCCGACTTCGGGTTGAACGACTTCCGTGAGATCGATCTGGCTGACCAGCATTCGATCGACGACGCCGTGGCGTCGATCGGGGGGCGGGCCGACGCGCTGTTCAATGTCGCCGGTGTCTCGTCGGGGATCGGTAACCCGCCGCTGGTGGCCACGGTGAATTTTCTGGGCCTGCGCCATCTGACCGAGTCGCTGGTACCGATGATGGTCGCGGGATCGTCGATCGTCAGTGTCTCATCGCTCGCCGCGGCTTCCTATCGCGAACATGCCTCGGCGGTGGCACCCCTGCTCAACACCGCGACGATGCAGGAGGGCATCGATTGGTGCCACGCCAATCCCGATATCTTGGGCAACGGCTACCAGCTATCCAAAGAAGCGATCATCTTCTATACCGCGCGAAGCGCTACGCCGCTGGGCGCCAAGGGCATTCGCATCAACTGCTCGGGGCCCGGGGTCACCGAGACGCCGATCCTCGATCAGCTGCGCACGGCCTACGGGCAGGGCTTCCTCGACGACATCCCAAAGCCTCTGGGCAGGGTTTCCGACCCCGCCGAGCAGGCGGCGGTGTTGCTCTTCTTGAATAGTGCTGCCGCCAGCTATATCACGGGGCAGATCCTCTGGGTCGACGGCGGCAACGTGGGCGCCGCGATCGCGCGTGACCTCTTAGGGCAGGAAGGAGCCCCGTGACCGACTTGACCGATTTCCGACGGGTCGCGCGTGACGTCTCCAATTGGGGACGGTGGGGCGACGACGACGAGCTGGGCACGCTGAACTTCATCACCGCGGACAAGATCGCCCAGGCCGCCGGTCTGGTCAGGCACGGCAAGGTGTTTCCGCTCGGCGTCGACTTCGGCGCGTCGGGTCCGCAGGGCGCCTTCGAGTTCCGGCACAATCCCGTCCACGTCATGACGGTGGACGGGGGCGACGTGAACACGCTGGCCAAGTATGGACCGAGTTGGCCGCGTAACCCGTTGGCGCAGCAGCTGAGTGGCTACATGACGGCCGACAACCCGTTTCGTTTCAACGACGACATCATCATCATGCCGTTGCAGGCGGCGAGCCAGTGGGATGCGCTGTCCCACGTCTACTACGACGATCGCCTCTACAACGGCTTCGCCGCGGATTCGGTGACCAGCATGGGCGCCTACCACTGTGGCATCGACAAGGTCGACGTGAAGGGCATCACGTCCCGCGGGGTGTTGCTGGATTTGGTTCGCCACCGGGGCGCCGAGGTCTTCCTCGAAGCCGGCAACCCGATCTCCCCGGAAGAACTCGACGACGTGGTTCGCGCGCAGGGCGTGACGATCGGGCGAGGCGACATCGTGCTGATCCGGACCGGTTGGTGGACAAGGTTTGCCATGACGGGGAACAAGACCGAGGGCTACTCCGGGCTGGACTGGCGGTGCGCGCAGTGGCTGCACGATCACGAGATCGCCGCGGTGGCCGCCGACAACCTTCAGGTAGAGGACCTGGTGTCGGGCGTCGACGGAGTCACCTTTCCCCTGCACCTGCTCTGCCTGCGCGATATGGGGATGATCTTCGGCGAATACTGGGATCTCACCGCGCTGGCCGAGGACTGCGCCGCCGACGGCGTGTACGAGTTCCAGCTCGTCGCGCCGCCCCTGCGGGTCGTCGGCGCCGTGGGCTCACCGGTGAACCCGATAGCGATCAAGTGATCCAGACTCGTCGCAAGACCATGTTGGTCGACGGCCTGCTCACCAGTTATCTGGAAGCGGGCGACGGCGAGCCGGTGGTGCTACTGCACGGCGGCGAGTTCGGTGCCTGCGCCGAACTCGGCTGGGAACGCAACATCGCGGCGCTCGCCGCCCGGCACCGAGTGCTGGCGCCGGACCAGTTGGGCTTCGGGCAGTCGGCCAAGGTGATCGACTTCGTGGACGGGCGCGCGATGCGAATCCGCCATGTGGCGCGGTTCTGCCAGCTGCTCGGCATCGACTCCGCGCACTTCGTGGGCAACTCGATGGGCGCCATCAACCTGCTCACCGATGCCACCTCGGACACGCCGCTGCTGCCGGCCCGCAGCCTGGCAATCATCTGCGGGGGCGGCGAAATTCAACAGAATGAGCACTTCGAGGCGCTGCAACAATATGACGCCACGCCGTCGGGCATGCGCCGCATCGTCGAGGCCCTGTTTCACGACCCGGGATACCCAGCGGATGACGAGTACGTGCGGCGCCGGTACGAGTCCAGCACCGCGCCCGGGGCATGGGAGGCGGTGGCCGCGGCGCGATTTCGTCGCCCGGGTGCCACGCCGTCCGGTACGCCCTCGAGTGCCCGGGCGTACGAGCGCATCGCGGTGCCGACGCTGGTCGTCGAGGGGGGCGACGACAAGCTTCTTACCTCTGGCTGGGCCGCGCAGATCGCCGGGCAGATCGACGGCGCCCGCTCGGTGGTGGTCGACCGGGCGGGCCACTGCCCGCAGATCGAGCAGTCGTCGGTGGTCAACGAGTTGTTGCTGAATTTTCTGGCCGACGCCTGATCCGCTAGAACACGTAGTCCAGCCGGGTCTGCATGCCGGCCTCCTGGTGATAGGTGTTGTGGCAGTGCAACACCCACAGGCCCGGGTTGTCGGCCACCAGAACGGCGAGCAGCTTCTGCTTAGGCAGCACCATCAGGGTGTCCTTGCGCGCACCGGGGCTGCCGTCGGCCTTGATCAGTTGGAAGGTGTGCCCGTGCAGGTGGATCGGGTGATACATCATGGTGGGGTTGTCGAACGTGATGGTGGGCCGTTCGCCCTCCCGGACGTGCAGGGGTTCGGTGTTGCTGTAAGGCTTTCCGTTGATAGTCCAGTTGTATTGGACCATGTTGCCGCCCAGCACGACCGGAAGGTTGAGGCCGGGTTGCGGCCGGCCCAGGTTGACCGGTGTTGTCGCGGTGAACATCTCAATCGTGCCCACTCGCCGGTTCAGCTCGGGCGGCTGGAATCCCGGGTCCGGCGCGCTGCCGGACCCGGTGGACAGCAGCGCGCGCGCCAGTGCGTTCTTGCCCTCCGCCAAGGCGACCAGCGGGAAGACGCCGTCCGCGGCGGTCACCACGACGTCGTAGCGTTCGGCCATGCCGATGAGCAGGGCGTCGACCTGGACCGGCACCACGGGGTATCCGTCGGTGTGGGTGACCGTCATCGAGTGACCGGCCAACGCGACGCGAAACGTGGTGTCGGAGCCGGTGTTGATGAATCGGATCCGGATGCGCTGGCCCGGCTTTGCGTTGAAGGTCATGGGAGCGGCGGGAATTCGCCCGTTGACCAGATAGTAGGGGTAGGCGATATCGCCCGCGTCGCCACCGAGCAGATCGCTCTTACCGACGTTCCCCTCCGGCATCGGGGCGGGACTCGGCGAGCCGGTCGGTGTCGTCGAAGTCTCACCGCTCGACGTTGTCGTCGGGGTCTCGCTGGTGGTAGAGGTCGTCGACGTGGCGGGCGGCGTTGTGGTCGTGGTCGGGGGAGCGCTTGGCATGCTGGGCTTGTTCGGGCTGGTCAGTTCGGTGTAGAGCTGCTGCGGAGACTTTCCGATTCCGTCGGTCCAATCGTCAAGGACCACAATCCATTCGGCGTCATAGTTGCCCTCGGTCGGGTCGTCGACGATAACCGGGAGATACAGGCCCATGTCCGCGTCCAGGCCGGTGTGCGGATGGGCCCAGTAGGTGCCCGAATTCGGGACGGAGAAGTGGTAGGTGAAGTCCTGGCCGGCGGGGATGTTCGGCGTGGCCGGCGCGGCGCCGTCCATGTCGTTGCGCAGCGCGACGCCGTGCCAGTGCACCGATGTCGGATGGTCCAGCCGGTTCGACACCGTGACCACCAGCTCGTCGCCGATCCGCGCCCGGATCGGTGAGCCCGGGATGGTGTTGCCGTAGGCGAACGTACGGACAATGGGCCCACCCAGATCCACCTGGACCTGCTGGGCGGTCAGGCTGGCGGTGACGGTTCGGCCGCTGTGCGGCCGGGCGGCCTCCGCCGCGTCGATGGCGGCGGCCAACTGGGCATTGGCCGACGGCGCGGGCTTGGACTGACTGCACGCCGCCAGCGCCAACCCGCCGGCGATGCCGGCCGCCATGAATCCGCGCCTGGTCAGCTGAGCGCTTGGGGCGGTGACGTCGCTCGTGGGGGTCACAGGCATCACCGCTCCTCGTCGTCATCGATCTTCGGCGTCTTATACCGTGCTCGGCCGGAGGGCTCAGCGCAACTACCGCCGCGGTTGATGTCGCAACGGCGGTCGGCTACTTGGCGCCGCTACGACACCCCGGCCATCCAATCGCTGAACGTGGTCGGGTAGATCGTCGCGTCTTCGCCGTCGACCGGAACGATGCTGCGATCGTCGAGCAACGCGCCGTAATAGCGGACACCGTCGTCGGTGATCACCTGGCGATCGTCGCCGGTGGCCGCGAACCGGGCCCTGATGAAGTCGTCCATACCCTGCTTTTCCGGCCCGGCGATATTGATTACGCCGTTGACCGGGTTCCCGGCCGCGGCGCGGGTGACGGCCGTGGCGACGTCCGCGGCAGCGATGGGCTGGAAAGCGCCATGCGGGACGCGGACCGTGTCGCCGTCGGCCATCGAATCAGCAATGCCGCCAACGAATTCGAAGAACTGAGTCGCCCGCACGATCGAATACGGGAATCCCGATTCCACTATCTCTTTTTCCTGGGCCACTTTCGCCCGCATGTAGCCGCTTTCTGCCGCCCGGTCGGCCCCCACGATCGAGAGCGCGACGTGGTGCCGCGCGTTGGCGGTCCGCTCCGCGTCGAGGAGGTTGCGGGTGGAGGTGGTGAAGAAGTTCAGGACATCGTCGTCGGCCCAGGACGGCGAGTTGGAGACGTCCACAACGGTGTCGACGCCGGCGAGGGCACCGGCGAGGCCTTCCCCGGTGATGGTGTTGACCCCCGAGCTCGGCGAGGCGGGGATGGCCTCGTGTCCCAGCTCGGTGAGCTGGGCGACAACCTGTGATCCGATGAGTCCGCTACCCCCGACGACCAGAACCTTCATGAGCTTCCTCCCGAGTTTCCCGATGAACTGGCGCTCCCAGCATGGCGGGTGTGTGGGGCGAGCGAAACCCCTTGGGGCCTACCGATCGGCCCGGGCCCGCTTAAATCAACTGCTTGACTTAACGCGGTCGGCGCGGATTAACTCGTCGGGTGGTCAACGAATTGGAAGGCAAGGTCGCCGTCGTGACCGGCGGCGCCTCCGGCATCGGTCGCGGAATCGTGGAACGGTTTGTGGCCGAGGGGGCGCGGGTCGTCATCGCCGATGTCGAGGCCGAGAGGGGAGAGCAGCTGGCCGCCGCATCGGGCGCCGCCGCCCTGTTTCGGCGAACCGACGTCTCCGATCCCGCCCAGGTCGCGGCGCTGGTCGCCGCGACGGTCGAGACGTTCGGTGGCCTGCACATCATGGTGAACAACGCCGGAATCTCGAGCCCGCTGCGCCGGCTGCTGGACGACGACCTGGCCGACTTCCACCGGGTGATGGGGGTCAACGTTCTCGGGGTGATGGCCGGCACGCGAGATGCCGCTCGGCACATGGCCGAAAGCGGTGGCGGATCGATCATCAACCTGACGTCGATCGGTGGGATCCAGGCGGGCGGCGGGGTGATGATCTACCGCGCGTCGAAGGCCGCGGTCATCCAGTTCACCAAGTCCGCCGCAATCGAACTGGCGCGCTACGAGATTCGGGTCAACGCCATCGCGCCGGGAAACATCCCGACGCCGATCCTGGCGTCGTCGGCGGCCGACATGGATCCGGCCGAGCTGGAGCGCTTCGAAGCCCGGGTGCGCGAGACGATGCGCGAGGACCGGCCTCTGAAGCGCGAGGGCACACCCGACGACGTCGCCGAGGCGGCGTTGTACTTCGCCACCGATCGGTCCCGCTATGTCACCGGAACCGTGCTGCCGGTAGACGGTGGGACGTCCGCCGGCAAGGCGATCCGTTCCCGCAAGTAGCCGCGGCGTCAGGACTCTTCCGCCGGATGCCCGGCGTGGGTTTCCAGGCGAAGCCTGGCCAGCGCCTCGGCGCGTTCGAAATCTTGCGCGCCAACGCTTTCCATGACCACGCTGTGGGAATGTGCCAGCACACCGAGCACCGCTTCGCTGGGCAGGTCGGGAAACTGACGCCCGAGCACTTCCGCCGCCCTCCTCAACTCGAAGAGTTTCGGATACGCGCGCTCTTCCGGCGTCGGCGGTACGACGCGGGTGACGTCCTGGGCGTGCTGCAGCACGGCGACGGTCTTCTTGCCGTCTTTGATCGGGTCGTTCATCGGTGTCCAGACCCGGTAGACGAACGCGCCCGGGTTCTGCCGGTCGGGAAGGTCGTAGCGCTGGACCCCCATCCAGTGCCGGACCCCACGGCGGAAAACCAGATCCACCGACGCGGAGACGTTGGCCACGCCGTCCGCATCGGGATCGGCCGGGTTGTCCGGGAAGACGTCGAACAGCTGGTGGCCCAGCAACTCTTCGCGCGGATGCCCCGACACGCGTTCGCAGGCGGAGTTCACCGCGCGGATGCGCAAGTCGGCGTCGGCCACCAGGTACGGCGACCACTTCGACTGGAACCACGCGGAATCCTCGATCGCCGATACCCGGCTAGCTGACAACATCCCGCACCCACCAATGATTCACCGTCCCGACACCGCCGCGTTCCCGCACGCAAGAGGCCATCGTGACCGAGCGGGGAAGCGTTGGGCGAGGGACCTTTGTCACCCATTACCGGCTAAGTGGCACCGAAGCCGGCGCGAGCGGGCGCCAACAAATTAAATCAATCGCTTGACTTAATCGCTGGGCCGCGGTTGACTAGCCGGGTGACCACCATCGGCCGTGCAGTTCGCACCGAGCGGGCCAGTTCGACGCAGGAGGCGATCCTCGTTGCGGCCGAGCGGTTGTACGCCGAGCACGGCATGTTCGCGGTGTCCAACCGGCAGGTGAGCGAGGCTGCCGGCCAGGGCAACAACGCCGCGGTGGGCTACCACTTCGGCACGAAGGCGGACCTGGTCCGCGCGATCGAACACAAGCACCGGGGGCCGGTCGAGCAGCTGCGCGAGCGGATGGTGGCCGAACTGCTCGAAGCGGGTGGTTCGACCGAGCTGAGGGACTGGGTGGCCTGCCTGGTGCGGCCGCTCACCGATCATCTGGAGGAACTCGGCAATCCCACCTGGTACGCGCGTTTCGCGGCGCAGGCGATGACCGATCCCGCGTACTACCACATCATCGTCAAGGGCGCCCTCAGCTCGCCATCCCTGGTGCAGGTGGTCGAGGGCATCAACCGGTGCCTGCCCGACCTGCCGGCCGAAGTGCACTTCGAGCGAAACATCATGGCCCGCAACCTGTTGATGCACACCTGTGCCGACCGGGAACGATCGCTTGCCGCGGGCGCCTCGCCGCCCCAGCGTTCCTGGCGGGGCGCCGCCTCGGGTCTCATCGACGCGATCGTGGGCCTGTGGCTGGCGCCCGTCACCCCGTACGAATGAGAGGTCTGCAGATGAAAGTGACTGTCGACCAAGATGTCTGCGCTTCGTCGGGCAATTGCGTGCTGAACGCGCCCGACGTGTTCGACCAGCGCGACGAGGACGGCGTCGTTGTTCTGCTCAACCCCAATCCATCCGCCGATGAGGCGCCCGGCGCCCGGCGAGCGGCCGCGGCGTGCCCCGCGCTGGCTATCCAGATCGAGGAATGAGATGTCAGAAACGCTGACTAACACTTCCGGCGTCGAGGCGACCGAGATCCCGGATTATCCGATGCCGCGGCGGGCGGGCTGCCCCTTCGCCCCGCCGCCGGATGTCATGGCGCTTGCCCAAGAGCGACCCTTGTCCCGGGTGCGCATCTGGGACGGGAGCACCCCGTGGCTCATCACCGGCTATGAGCAAGTGCGGGAACTGTTCTCGGATTCGCGGGTCAGCGTCGACGATCGGCGGCCGGGGTTTCCGCACTGGAACGCGGGCATGCTGTCCACGGTGCACAAGCGGCCGAGGTCCGTCTTCACCGCCGACGGCGAAGAGCACACCCGATTTCGGCGCATGTTGTCGAAACCCTTCACGTTCAAGCGAGTTGAGGGCTTGCGCCCGACCATCCAGCAGATCACCGATGACCGCATCGACGCGATGCTGGCCGGCCCGCAGCCCGCCGATATCGTCACCGCGTTGGCCTTGCCGGTTCCCTCGCTGGTGATCAGCGAGCTGCTAGGTGTCCCCTATGAGGACGCCGACATGTTCCAGCACCACGCCAACGTCGGGCTCGCGCGCTACGCGACGGGCGAAGACACCGTCAAAGGCGCGATGAGTCTGAACAAGTACCTCGCGCAACTGGTCGAGGCCAAAATGGAGGATCCGGCGCAGGACGCGGTTTCCGATCTGGCCGAGCGCGTCAAGGCCGGCGAACTGAGCGTCAGAGAGGCGGCCCAGCTGGGCACCGGGCTGCTGATCGCCGGGCACGAGACCACCTCGAACATGATCGGTCTCGGGGTGCTGGCCCTCCTGGTCAACCCGGACCAGTTGGCCGTCCTGCGCGACGCCGACGACGACAAGGTCATCGCCAGCGCGGTCGAGGAATTGTTGCGCTATCTCAGCATCATTCAGAACGGGCAGCGCCGCGTCGCCCTCGAAGACATCCACATCGCCGGGGAGACGATCCGCGCCGGCGAAGGCATCATCATCGACTTGGCCCCGGCCAACTGGGATCCGGACGCCTTCCCCGAACCGGACCGGCTGTACCTGCACCGCTCGGGGGCCGACCGCAACGTCGCCTTCGGGTACGGCCGCCATCAATGCGTGGGCCAACAGCTCGCCCGCGCCGAGCTGCAGATCGTTTACCGCACCCTGTTCCGCCGCGTCCCCACGCTGGAACTGGCGATCGGAGTCGAGGACGTGCCCTTCAAGGACGACCGGCTCGCCTACGGCGTCTACGAACTTCCGGTGACCTGGTAGCCCCAGGTCGCTACTCTCAACACTGCAGATCCGAATGGAGGGTCAATGATGACGACTCAAGCAAGCGCCGTTTCGCTTTACCCACCCGAAGGCTTCGGGGCCCCCAAGAATCGCCGCGGTCACGCCTCGGGCGCGGATGTCGGCCTGCCGGCCGGGACCGTGGTGTTCTCCGCGGACAACCACATCTCGTTGGCGGATGACATTTTCTACCAACGCTTTCCGGACGACCTCAAAGACAAGGCGCCGCGGATCTGGTACGAGGACGGCGCCTATCAGGTCGGTCGCAAGGGCCAGTCGTTCCTGCCCGGCGACTTCAGCGCGGTGCTGATGCAGTACGACGACCTGCCCGGGGCCGCGAGTACCAACATCGAGGCGCGCATCCAGGAACTGCGCGACGACGGGGTCGACAAGGAATTGGCCTTCCCCAACGCGATTTTGGCGCTCTTCCACTACCCCGACAAGAAGCTGCGCGAACTCGCCTTCCGCATCTACAACGAGTACATCGCCGAACTGCAGGAGCGCTCGGGCGGCCACTTCTACGGCGCCGGGCTGATCAATTGGTGGGACCCGCAGGGCACGCGAAAGACCCTGGAAGAGCTGAAGTCCTTGGGGCTGAAGACCTTTCTGATGCCACTGAACCCCGGCAAGGACGACGACGGCAATCCGATCGACTACTCCAGCACCGCGATGCGGGCGGTGTGGGACGAGATCGAGGCCGCCGGCCTTCCGGTCACGCACCACATCGGGGAAACGCCGCCGAAGAGCCCGACCGAGTTCAACAGTGTCGTCGTCGGCATGATGATCAACATCGACGGGTTCCGGGAGACGTTCTCCAAGTACATCTTCGGCGGCATCCTGGACGACCATCCGGGCCTGCGGATCGGTTGGTTCGAGGGCGGCATCGCCTGGGTGCCGTGGGCGCTGCAGGACGCCGAACACCTGGTGGCGTCCTACCGGCACATGTTCAACCGCCCGCTGCAGCACGATGTGCGGTACTACTGGGACAACCACATGAGCGCGTCGTTCATGGTCGATCCGCTCGGGCTGCAGTTGATCGACAAGATCGGCGTGGACAAGGTCATGTGGTCCAGCGATTACCCGCACAACGAAAGCACCTACGGCTATTCCGAAAAGTCGCTGGCCGCGGTCGTGGACGCCGTCGGCCCCGCCGACGCCGCGAAAATCGTGAGCGGCAACGTCACGAAGTTCCTGGGTCTGTAGGACGCGGAGATGACAACGTTCGCGCAAGCGGGCGCGGGCACCGGCAGCCTGGTGATACCCGAGACGCCCGATATGGGTCGTATGCGGCGTGAGACCGGGGCCCGGCTGCGCTCGGCGATGGCCGAACGCGGCGTCGACGCGCTGATTCTGCTCGGCAACAGCGCCGTGGTCTATGCCACCGGCACCAGTTGGCCGCTGGGCGATGCCGGTTTGTCCTATGTCGAGCGGCCGGTCGCGGTGGTGCTCGCCACCGATGAGTGGCCGCACTTGTTCCTGCCGTTCCGCGAGGGCGCCTCGCTGGAGTCCGACTTGCCGGCCGATCACGTCCACGGCCCGGTGTATCTCGAATTCGACGAGGGGGTCGAAGAATTCGCGCGCCGGCTGGCCGACTTGGTTTCCGCCCAAGCGGTCGTCGCGGTCGACGAGTGCACCGGCGCCATGTCGCGCGCCGCGAAGACGTTGTTCCCCGGCGGTCCGCCCGTCGACGCGTCGGCAATTGTCAGCGCCGCCAAGGCGGTCAAGACGCCGGACGAGTTGTCCTGCATGCGCACCGCCATCCGGATCACCGACGAGGCGATGGTCGAGGTCCACAAGCGATTGGCCCCGGGAATCCGACAGGTCGACCTGTCCGCGAGCTTTCTGCGGCGGGCCTTCGAGCTGGGCGCCACGGCCAGCATGCTCGAACCGATCTGGCAGGTGATGCCGCCCAGCAAGGCCGAGGGCGTGTGGACCACGCACGGCGACCTTGCGCTGCCACTGCTGAGCACCGAACGCGAACTGGCCGAGGGCGACGTGCTGTGGACCGACGTCAGCATCACCTACCACGGCTACTGCTCGGACTTCGGGCGCACCTGGATCGTCGGCAAGGACCCGACGCCACGCCAGCGGGCGCAATTCGACAAGTGGTTCGAGATCATGTCCGCCGTGCTCGGTGTCGTGAAGGCCGGCGCCACCGCGGCGGACCTGGGGCGGGCGGCCATCAACGCCAACGGCGGTGCCAAGCCGTGGCTGCCGCACTTCTACCTGGGTCACGGCATCGGCGTGAACGCCGCCGAAATGCCCATGATCGGAACCGATCTGGGCGCGGACTTCGACGAGAAGTTCGTCCTGCGAGCGGGCATGGTGCTGGTCCTGGAACCGGTGGTGTGGGAGGACGGCACCGGCGGTTACCGCAGCGAGGAGGTCTTGGTAATCACCGAGGAGGGCTGGATCCGATTGACCGACTACCCGTATGACCCCTATGGCAACTGAGGTCCTGCCCGACGCCCGCGCGCTGCGCTGCGGTCGGCGCCAGCGAGTGCTGGATCAGATGGCGGCGCACGACCTCGACGTCCTGGTCCTGGGTCGCCAAGCCAACGTCCGCTACGTCACGGGGGCGCCGCAGTTGTGGGTCGCCGGCACCCGGCCGTTCGGCCCGACGTGTGTGCTGGTGCGCGCGACCGGGGCGATGCATCTGCTCAGCACCTGGGACGAGGGCGTTCCCGAGGATATCCCGCACGAGAACCTGTACGGCATCTCGTGGAACCCGATGAACACCATGTCGGCGCTGCGGCGCATCGACGGGGCGGACACCGCCCGGCGGGTCGGAACCGATGCGATTTCACCGGTTTTCGCTCAACTGCTGCCGACGGCGTTCCCCAATGCGGAACTCGTGGACGGCGAACTGGCGATGCGGGCCGCCCGGCGCGTCAAGACGGCCGAAGAGGTGGCGGCGCTGCGGGAGGCCGTCTCGGTCGCCGAGTCGGGCTTGGCCGCCGCCGTGTCCGAACTGCGCCCCGGGACAACCGAACAGGCGCTGGCCGGCGCCTTGCTGGAGGCCATCGCGGGCGGCGGCGTCAGCACCCCGTCGAACCAGGACGTCGCGTGGGTGACGTCACCCGATCATCCGTGGCGGCGCCCGGCCGCGGACGGCCGGGTCAAAGACGGTGACCTGGTGGCTTTCTCGGCCGGCGTGCTGGCGGGTGGCTACATCGGCGAGGTCGGACGCACTTGGCCGGCCGGTGCCGCGCGCGGCGCCGGGGCGGTGTATCGGCGCTGGGAAGGCTTGTGGGACGGGCTGTTGGCCGCCTGCCAACCTGGCGCGGGGGCAAGCGAATTGCTGGACGCGTATCGGGCCGCGGGGGAGCCGGCGCCGCCGATGCCGGTGGCCCGCGGCCTGGGCATGGGCTTCGACCCTCCCGTCATCTCCGAGCACCTGCCCGCGACCGCCGCCGGGGAACGGCTGGAACCGGGCATGGTGCTGGCCGTGACGGGCTACGTCTGGGAACAGCGGATCGGCGCGGTCTTCGGGCGCGAAGCCGTATTGATCACCGCCGACGGCCCCGAGGTGTTGACCGCCAGCCCGTTCTGGCGCGAATAGCCATGGCCGGCAAGTCCCCACCCGCGCCCGAGGAGATCGTCAGATATCACAAGGATGTCGAAACCCGCATCGCCACAATCACATTCGATCGGCCGGGCCAGCTCAACGTGCCCACCATCGCCGCCCGGCTGCGCTACGCCGACCTGTTGCACCGCGCGTCCATCGACGACGAGGTCAAGGTCCTGGTGGTCCGCGGGGCCGGCGATGACCTCGGCTCGGGTGCGGACCTCACCGAGGAAATGGCGGCGCAGAACTCGGAGGATCCGAGTGACCGACTCGCAGAATATCGGGTCGGCGGCGACGCGGTCAGCTTTCCTCCCGAGGGCTCGTTTCGGCGCGGCGCGACCCTGGGCCAGTGGTACGCCAACCCGAACTCGGGCATCCGCGGCCTGCAGGACTTCAAGAAGATCAGCATCCTCGAGGCCAAGGGTTACTGCTACGGCTGGCACTTCTACCAGGCGGCGGACGCGGATCTCGTGATCTCCAGCGAGGACGCGCTGTTCGGGCATCCCTCGTTCCGGTATTACGGCTGGGGGCCACGAATGTGGTGGTGGGCGCAGACCATGGGGATCCGGAAGTTTCAGGAGATGGTCTTCACCGGAAGGGCTTTCACCGCCGCGGAGATGTACGACTGCAACTTCCTCAACAGCGTGGTGCCGCGAGAGGAGCTCGAGGCGGAGGTGCACCGCTATGCGCTGGCCTGCGCGCGCAACCGCCCCACCGACACGGTGTTCATGCAGAAGGTCTTCTTCGAGATCATGAAGCAGTTCCAGGGCGAGTACATGGGCAGCATGCTCAGCGGGTTCTTCGAGTCGATGGGCGGCGTCGTCCGCCCGGACGGTGACGACTTCATGCTCTCCGCCGCCGTCGACCGGGGTCTGGGCGCAGCGGTGAAAGACAACGACGACAAGTTCCCACCGGAATGGCGCTTGAGCAAGAAGGGACGCAAGGACGGGGAAGCCAAGAAGAAGCCCGGCCGAAAGCGGAAGCGGTAGTGGGGGAATCCACCGTCGAATTACCGCTGGCCGGCTACACCGTGGTCGAACTGTCCACCGGAATAGCGGGCGCCTATTGCACCAAGTTACTTGCCGACGGCGGAGCGGATGTCGTCAAAGTCGAGCCGCCAGAGGGTGATCCGCTGCGCCGCTGGTCCGCATCGGGCGCCGTGATACCGCCCGGCGGCGACGGGGCGTTGTTCAGCTTTCTGGCCGGGTCGAAGCGCAGCGTCGTTGCGGATCCGGCGGTCGTCGATGACACAAAGCTGGTCGACAGGCTGCTGGCCGCCGCGGACGCGGTGGTGTGGTCCGGCGGCTCGAAAGTCGCCGAGCACCCGGACTTCACGCCCGCAGCGCTGCGCCGCCGTCATACCCACCTCACCGTCCTGTCCATCACCCCCTTCGGGCTGGAGGGGCCGTGGCGCGGCCGCGCGGCCACCGAATTCACCCTGCAGGCATGGTCGGGCGGCATCGTCGGCCTCGGGCGCGGCGAATCGGACCGCGCCCCGGTGTTCGTGGGCGGCCAGGTCGGGGAGTACCTGGCCGGGGCGTATGCGAGCGCGGCCATGCTCGCATCGCGCCACGGCCGGGCCGGCGGCGCCCCCGGCGAACTGCTCGACCTGTCGATGCTGGAAACCCACATCCTGTGCCTGACCTATTACCCCGTCACATATTTCGAGATGCTCGGGCGGCCCTGGCGAGACGCGCGGCGCGTCACCGTTCCGGGCGTGGCGCGCGCCAAGGACGGGCTGGTGGACGTCGGCTGCGGGACCGCGCAGCAGTGGCTCGACCTGTGCGCGATGGTCGGCCACCCCGAGTGGATCGACGAGGATTCGGAACTGACCATCACCGAGCGCGCCACGCTGAACGCCGACGAGATCTACGCATGGTTCGAAAGCAACACGGTCGACGAGATCCGGGAACTCGCAACGGCCTTCCGGATTCCGAACGCGCCGGTCGCCAACGGCGCCAACATCGCCTCGCTCGACCACTTCCGCGAACGCGGCTCGTTCGTGCCGAACCCGTGCGGCCGTTTTCAGCAACCGGGCCATCCCTACCGGCTGAGCCCCGCGCGGTTGCGCCCGCCGCAACCGGCCCCACGCCTGGGCGAACACACGGCGCACTACCGCGCCGCCGACCTGGCCCCCCGGTCCCTACCGGCCGGACCCGCAAATCGGCTGCCCCTGAGAGGGATTCGCGTGCTCGACATGACGACCTTCTGGGCCGGCCCCTGCTGCACCCACCTGTTGGCGATGCTGGGCGCGGAAGTCATCCATCTGGAGTCCACCCGCCGTCCCGACGGGACGCGGCTGATCGCCGGCGTGCCCGTCACCGAAAACCGGTGGTGGGAAAAGTCGCCGATCTTCGCGGCGCTCAACACCAACAAGAAGGGCCTCACGCTGGACCTGCAAAGCCCGCGCGGTGTGGAGCTATTGCGCCGGCTCATCGCGACCTGCGACGTGGTCGTGGAGAACTTCACGCCCCGCGTGCTCGACCAGCTCGGCCTAGATTTCGCGGCGGTCCAAGGGATCAAGCCCGACATCGTGATGGCGCGGATGCCCGGCTTCGGCCTGCAGGGCCCGTGGCGCGACAATCCGGCATTCGCCTACGTCATCGAAGCCGCGGCCGGGCTGACCTGGCTCACCGGATATCCCGACCGCGCACCGTATGACCCCTACTCGATCGGCGACCCCAACGCCGGCGTGCACGCCGTGAACGCGCTGCTGCTGGCGCTCGAACACCGCCACCGCACCGGGCAGGGCGTGTTCGTCGAAGCGGCGATGGTCGACGCCGCGCTCAGCATCGCCGCCGAACAGATCATCGAGCACTCCGCGTACGGGGCGCTGCTAGAACGCGCGGGCAACCGAGGTCCCACGGCGGCGCCGCAAAACCTGTACCGCAGCGCCGACGTCGACGAATTCGGGCGGCTCGACAGCTGGGTCGCCGTGGCGGTGTGCACCGACGAGCAGTGGGCTGGCTTGTGCGCGGCGATCGGATCCCCCTCGTGGGCAACGGATCCCAAGCTGGCCACCGCAAGCGGGCGCAGGGAGCATCACGACCTCATCGACGGGCGGATGGCCGCGTGGTGTGAGCGGCGCGGCGCAGACGACATCATCGCGACCCTGTGGGACGCCGGCGTTCCAGTCGCCAAGGTCATGCAACCGCACCGCCAGGCGGAACTCGCTCAGCTCGCGTTTCGGGGCTTCTTCGAGGACGTCGACCACCCGGTGAACGGTCCGGCTAGGCTCAGCACCGTGCCGATGAGGTCGTCCGCCGGGCCGACACAATTCCACACCCAGCACGCGCCGCTGCTCGGGCAACACAACCATGAGCTGCTGGCCGAGCTGGGATGCAGCGACGCGGACATCGCCGACCTGGAAGCCGGCGGCGTCATCGGCCGCGCACCGGCGATGTGATGAGACGATGGCGATCGATCCCTCGGACATCCTGCTCACCGGCCGCGTGGCGGTGGTGACCGGCGGCGGCGCGGGCATCGGCCGCGGCGTCGCGGCAGGGTTGGCGGCCTTCGGCGCCTCGGTCGCCATTTGGGAGCGTGACCCGCACACCTGCGCGCAAGCCGCGGAATCCATTGGTGCCCTGGGGATCCCGACCGACGTGCGCGACAGCGCCCAGGTCGACGACGCGTTGCGGCGCACGAGCACCGAACTTGGCACGCCGACGATCCTGGTCAACAACGCTGGAGGAGTGTTCTCGTCCCCGCTGTTGGAAACCACCGAGAACGGTTGGGATGCGCTCTATCGGGCCAATCTGCGCCACGTGCTGCTGTGCACGCAGCGCGTCGCGCGGGCGATGGTGTCGGCGGGACAGGGCGGCAGCGTCATCTCAGTGACGTCGATCGAGGGCGTGCGCGCCGCCCCCGGCTACGCGGCATATGCGGCGGCCAAGGCCGGGGTCATCAACTACACCCAGACCGCGGCGCTGGAGCTGGCGCCCCACGGCATCCGGGTCAACGCGATCGCGCCCGATATCACGCTCACCGAGGGGCTGGCGCAGCTCGGCGGCGAAGCGGCGCTGGCCGGGGTCGGCCACGTCGTGCCGCTGGGGCGCCCCGGTCATGTCGACGAAATCGCCGGTGTCGCGGTGTTTCTGGCGTCCCGAATGTCGGCCTACCTGACCGGACAGACCCTGCACGTCGACGGCGGCACGCACGCGGCGAGCGGTTGGTATCACGATCCGGCGACGGGCGGCTACCGGCTCGGCCCGTCGGGCTAGTGGGCCCACCCCTCGGCGACCTGCTCTTCGAAAGTGCGGTCGATGCGTTCGAACCTGCGGCGGATCGAGGCGCGGGCGGCTTCGTGCGGCAGCACGTATAGGCGATTGGCCAGAATCGCATCGGCCGTCAACCGGGCGACGTCGCCCACGCCGACGCCCTCGTCCTGCGTCGGCAGGGTCCCGCCGGCCGCTTCCGGCGAGGAACTCAGCCCGTAGTCCGCCCCCATGATCCGCTCCGAGTTGGAGACCAGCTTGGTCTCCACGACCATCGGGCACAGCACCGATACGCCGATTCCGGCGTCCTTGACCTCACGGGCGAGCGTCTCCGCCAGCCCGACCACACCGTATTTGGCGACGCCATAGGCCCCGAGGCCGGCGTTGGGCACCAGGCCGGCGAAGGACGCGGTGAAGGCGATGTGTCCGCCGGTGCCCTGTTCGAGCAGCCGCGGCACGAACGCCTCGACGGCATGGATGGAGCCCCACAGGTCGATGTCGATCACCCAGCGCCAGTCGTCGTGGGTCATCTGCGCGATCGGACCCGCGACCACGATGCCGGCGTTGCTGAAGACGACGTCCACGCTGCCCAGCAGGCGGAAGGCTTCGTCCGCCAGGTGGACCACCTCGTCGAACTGCCGGACGTCGCACACCACGCCGTGCGCGTCGAATCCCTGGGCCCGCAGGTGGTTTACCGCCTGCTCCAGGCCGGGTTGATCGACATCGGCGAGCACCACGCGGGCCCCCCGGCTGACGAACTCGGTGGCCGTGGCCAGACCAATACCACTCGCACCGCCGGTGACGACCGTTCCGCGACCTTCGAATCCGTCCATGGGACGGCACTCTATTTCAGGCAGCTACCGGCATCGATGGGCAGGGTCACTCCGGTGATGTAGCGGGATTCGTCCGAGGCGAAGAACAGCACCGCATTGCTGACGTCGATCGGCTCCACCCACGGGATCGGCATGGTGTGGAAAAGCTGACAGATTGGCGCCATGTCGTCGGGTCCCGGGTTCTGAAGATCCGGGCGGAACATCTTGAAGGTGCCCTCGTTGTGCAGCATCGGCGTCTTGACATGGGTCGGATGCACCGAGTTGACCCGAATCATGTACTGGCCCAACTCGACTCCGAAGGCCCGCATCAACCCGACGACACCGTGCTTGGCGGCGACGTAGTGTCCGGTGTGGGGGTAGGCCTTCAGTCCACCGACCGAACTGGTCAGGATGATGGAACCGCCGCGGCCGCCCGACTTCAGGTGCGGCACACCGGCTTTCACGGTCTTCCAGACACCCGCCAGATTGATGTCGATCATCTCGGTCCAGTCTTCTTCGCTGGTCTCGTCCAGGGTGTCGCCGCCATTGCCGATTCCGGCGTTGGCCACGATGATGTCGAGCCGTCCGAGTTGTTCGACACCGCTGTCCACCGCGGCTTTCAGCGCGGTGTAGTCGCGCACGTCGACCTCGGCGGTGAAGATCCGGCGGTTGTGCCCCTTGACCAGGTCGGCGGTCTCGGCGAGGTCTTCGGGCGTGGACGCCGGAATCGCGGTGTCGGTGACACCGTCGCGGATGGGCTTGCAGATGTCGATCGCGATGATGTCGGCGCCCTCTTGCGCCAACCGCACCGCGTGGCTGCGGCCCTGTCCGCGCGCGGCTCCGGTGACGAAAGCGACTTTGCCCTCAACACGTCCGGTCATGGCTACCTCAACTCCTGACTAGTTATCGCACGTCTTGGCGCAGAACAGCCGGAACCGCGTGTCTCGCCGCCTTCGCACTCTGTCACCACCCCGCCAGGGGTGTCAACGGCGAATCCGTTTTGGCTATCTGTGATTCTAAATATTAGAGAATCTGATTCTCGGCAGCAAAATGGCGTGCGCTATGTGATCAGTGGAGCGTGGACGCGCTAGCCGACGAAGCCGCGCGAGCAGAAATCCCACACCTCGTCGCTGGTGATGGGATGGATGGTCGCGTCGTCGGAGCCGCCGCTGGACTGGGCGATGAACATGACGGTCTGCATGGTCATCGCGGCCACGCGTTTCGCGTTGACCCCCTTGCGCAGCTTGCCGGCGTCGTAGGCGGCTTCCATCAGTTCGGTGAGCAAAGCCAACAGCGGGGCATGCGCCACCTTGACCTCGGCGGGGTGCGTGACCAGCAACCGCGGCGCGAAGTCGGTGAACAGCGGCCGCTTGGCAGTCGGATCGGGGCGGGAGGCCTCATAGAGGAGCTGGACGGCGACCTTCAGCCGCTCCAGGGGATCGGCCTGGCTCTCCGTGGCGGCACGAATCTGGTCGGCGGACCGGCTCAGCGCGTCTTCGAACAGCGCCAGCAACAGCTCGTGCTTGCCGTCGAACTGCAGGTAGAAGCTGCGCAGCGACTGGCGCGACCGGTCGACGACTTCCTGGACGGTAAAGTCCGTGGAGCCCTTTTCGATGATGATGGCCTGCGCGGCGTCGAGGAAGCGCTGAACACGCTGCGCGGCGCGCAGTTTCGCCGTTTTGATGGACCTCTCGACGGCGCGCTGCTTCCAGGCGGGCTCTTCGCTCGGACTGGTCACGGCCGACTCACCTGATTGCCGCGAGGGGAGAACATGATTGGACTCTACCGGAGAACGCCGTGACATCGCTGCGCTCGACCCCCTCACGGATCATGTGTCTGAGATTGTAACTTTCTCGTCACGAGAATACTATTCTCTTAGACGTGTGTTTGGAAGCGTAATCATAAGAGCGAACCGCGCCGTCGGCGGAAATCATGATCTACCGACGCAGGGGACTGCTCACGACCGTTGCGGGGAGGTCCGTGCAGCTCGCCTTTGACGCCGACGTGGAGGCGTTCCGCTCCGAATTCGTCGACTTCCTGAACGCGCATCTGCCCTCCGAGGCCGAGGCGTTCGAACGGCCCCGCTCCAGCTCGCACGTCCCGGAATGGGCGCGGCGCTGGCAACGACTGCTGTTCGACAGCGGGTGGCTGCTGCCGGGCAACCCGCCCGAGTTCGGCGGGCGCAACGCCACGCTGTTGCAGCAGTACGTGTACTTGGAGGAGTTGGGGCGCCGGCGCATCTATCAAAGCTTCAATCCGCAAGGTGTTGGCATCATCGCGGCCTCGTTGCTGTCCTTCGGGACGCCCGAGCAACAGCGGGAGTGGGCGGTGCCGATTCTGCGGGCCGACATCACCGCGTCGCTGGGAATGAGCGAACCCGGAGCGGGTTCGGACCTCGCCTCGCTCAAGACGCGGGCGGTGCTCGACGGCGATCACTTCGTCGTCAACGGGCAGAAGGTCTGGACGTCGGGCGCCCACGATGCCGACGTGCTGCTGACGTTCGTGCGGACCGACCCAAAGGCGCCGAAGCACAAGGGAATCAGCGTGCTGCTGATCCCGACGGACACGCCCGGGGTGGTGCGCCGACCGTTCGCCTCGATGTGCGACAGCAACGAGATCGATTTCAACGAGGTGTTTTTCACCGACGCGCGGGTGCCGGTCGAGAATCTGGTGGGCGAGCTCAACGGAGGCTGGCGCGTGGCCACCGGCTCCCTCGGCCACGAACGCGTGATGTTGTGGATGGGGTACGTCGACCTGTTGCACGAGTTGAGCATCGATTATCAGCCGTGCGGTTCGCTGGAGCGGGACCGCTACGCCACCCTGGTGATGGACGCCTACGCGCTGCGGTTGCTGGGGTCGGCGGAACTGTCCCGGGCTGCGCGCGGGGAAGAGGACGTACCGGCCCAGTCGGTGCTCAAGCTGCTGGGTTCCGAGGCGCTGCAACGGGCGTCGCAGGATGCGCTGGACTCCGCGGGCGTCGACGGGCTCGTCCACCGCGCGGTGACGGCCCCCTTCGCGCCGCTGAACCTGGACAGTCACTACCGCAGCTGGTTCGACCGCTACGCGCGCAGCTTTGCCGCGACGATCGCCGGCGGCACGTCGGAGATTCAGCGGAACATCATCGCCGAGCGGGTGCTCGGGTTGCCGCGGAACTAACGGGCGTCCACCCAGGCGTAGTACCCGATCGCGACGATCCCGGCCGCGATCGACACCGCCCCTAACACCATGCCCGCCAACGCGGTTCGCGCATTCGTGGCCTCGCCCCGCTGGACGCGCCTGCGCGCGACATCTCCGGTGATCACCGCCGCTATGCCGAACGGCACACCGAGCAGCATCCAGCAGGTCAGCAGCGCGACCACGCCGACGAGCAGCGAAGCGACGCCCATCTCGTTTCGGGGTGCGTCGGGCTGGCTCATCGCGTCCCATCTTCTCGGCGGCCAGACGCAGTCTACGCGCAGCTTTGCGGTCCCGTCCGGCTAGAGCTGGGCCAGCCGCGGGGCGGACCCGTTATCCAGCAACGCCTTTCCCGCCTCCCGGGTCAGTTCGCGCGCGCTACCCAGCAACCCGTCCAGGATCAGCGACCGTTTGACGTGGTGGTGCAGCGGATGCTCGGCGGTGAAGCCGATCCCGCCGAGTACCTGCTGGCAGTGCCGGGCGGCGGTCAGCGCGGCCTGGCCGGCGGCGGCCTTGGCCAGCAGCGAGGCCAGGCCATCGTGGTCTTGGGACTGCGCCGCGACGTGCAGGGTCGCTTCGGCGCCCTCGATCGCGACGAGCGTCTCGGCCAGCCGGTGCCGGATCGCCTGGAACGAGCTGACATGCCGCCCGAACTGGACGCGATCGAGGGCGTGGCGGCGGGCCAGCGACAGCATGGCCCGGCTCGTGCCCAGCAACCACCAGCCCAGCGCGCGCCGCCCCGCATCCAGCGCGGCCGGCGGCAACGAATCGCCCCGCGAGGCGCGCCGCAGCGGCAACGTCTCGTCGACCGCCGAGCCGGCGAAATCGTCGCGGTCCCAGATGACCCAGGAGTCGCCGGCGAACGGCAGCGGCGGGGCGCCCCCCGGCGCGCCGCCCGTCGCCCGCAGCACGACGTCGTTGAGCACCGGGGCGTGCGCGCCCGTCTCGCCGAGCAGCCGGAACACCAAAGGGATTGCGGCATTGGGCATTTCGTCCAGCATGTCGTGCCAGCCCAGGTCTTTCAGTGCCGCATCGAGCTTGGCCCCGGATGCGGCGGTCATCGTCGTGCGCAGCGAACCTTCCAGGAGGCGCAGCGACTCGGGATCCGTCGACTCCACGGTTCACTCCTTCCCGAGGTCGAGCAGCCGGCGGGCGATGATGTTGCGCTGGATCTCCGCGGTGCCGCCGTAGATGGTCGCGGCGCGCGAGTACAGGTACTCCGACCGCCACGGCGTGTCGTCCAGCTCGAGCGCGCCGGGCAGCAGGTCGCGGACGGTGTCGTAGAGGCGCTGCTCGGCGCCGCCCAGCAGCACCTTGTCGATGGACGTGTCCGGCCCCAGCCGCGCACCGTCGCGCAGCCGGTGCTGGGTGTCGCGGGATCGGCAGCGCAATGTGTGCAGCGCCAAATATGCTGCGCCAAGGCTGGATTCGTCGGTATCGGATGCCTGGGCGATGAGTTCGTCGAACCGTGAGTACAGGTAGGCGATGCGTTGCCAGAAGCAGGTGGAGCGCTCATACGGGAGCAGGTCCATCGCGAGTTTCCAGCCGTCGCCGGGCCGGCCGAGCATCCGGCTGGACGGGATCACCACGTCGTCGTAGTACACCTCGCAGAACTCGTCCACGCCGTGCATCGTCCGCAGCGGCCGGACCGTGATGCCCGGGGTGTCGAGGTCGACGAAGAACGCGGTGATCCCGTCATGGCCGGGCGCGGTGCGGGTGAGCAGGACGCAGCGCGTCGAGAATTGCGCGAAACTGGTCCACACCTTCTGCCCGCTGACGATCCAGTTGTCGCCTTGCTGCGTTGCGCGGGTGGTCAGCGAGGCGAGGTCGCTGCCCGATCCCGGCTCGGAAAAGCCCTGGCACCAATGCTCTTCGCCGCGCAGCAGCCGCGGCACCATCTCGGCGGCGAGCTCGGCCGGGGCGTAGTCGATCATCGTGGGTGCGAGCACCTCGAGCATCGAATAGGGTCCGGGTTCGGCGAGTCGGCGACCGACCACCTCTTCGCCGACGATCGCGCGCAGCACCGCGGGACCGCCCAACCCGCCGACTTCCGTGGGCCAGCCGTAGCGCATCCAGTCGGCGTCGTACAGCGCGCGACTGACCCTGGCGAACTGCCGCATGTGGCCCTGCAGCGAGTGATCCGCCCCGGGCGTCAGGTCGTTGTCGCCGAGCCACGCGCGCAAACCCGCGCGGAACTCCTCGACATTCACGGTGTGGGACGGCCGACGGCGTGCGGGCGCCCCGAGTCGTGCACGCCGCTGCGCCGGATGAACGTCATCGCACGGGTTTTCAGCCGCCAGCCGTCGGTGGTGCGGGCGTAGGTGTCGCGGTAGTAGCCGATCCGCATGTCATGCGTGGCGTGGTCGATGAAGCACAACGGCTGGGTCCCGCTCGCGGAATCGCCGTCGATGTTTTCCACCAATGCGGTTCCGGTGAGGAACAACCCCTTTGGGGCCGCCGCCACCAGCTCGGGAAACCTGTCCAACTTATACGTGGAGCCGAATGCGCTGTAGGTTCCGTCCGGGGTGAAGACGCCGATGAGCCCGTCGATGTCTTCCTGGGTGATGGTGACCGCGTAGCGGGCCAGCAGCTGCTGAATCTCGACCAGGTCGTCAGTTCGAGTTGGCTGATTTGTCGACATAGACCTTGCCGCCTTTCATGACAAAGCTCACGTTCTGGGTAACGGTGATGTCTTCCAACGGGTTTCCGGGCACCGCGATGATGTCGGCGAGCTGGCCCGCCGCGAGCCGTCCGCGGTCGGTCGAGTTGATCAGCTCGGCCGCGGTCACCGTCGCCGCCCGCAACACCGCCAACGGCGGCAGCCCCCAATTGACCAGGGTGACCAGCTCGTCGGCGTTGCGTCCGTGCGGGATCGCGGGCGCATCGGTCCCGACCGCGATCTTCACGCCGGCTTCATAGGCGGCCAGAATGGACGTCCGCGCCTTGGGGAACATCTCGGCGGCCTTGGCCCGCAACTCCGGCGGCGCGTGCGAGACGTCCATCGCGTCTCCGTCGGCCAGGCGCCGGGTACTCACCAGGAAGGTGCCGTGCTCGACCAACGACGCGATCGCGTCGTCGTCGATCAAGAAGCCGTGCTCGATGCAGTCGATGCCGGCGTCGACGGCGTGCATGACCGCCTCCGCGCCGTGCGTGTGCGCGGCCACCCGCAGGCCACGCCGGTGCGCCTCGTCGACGATCGCGCGCAGCTCCTCATCCGAATAGTGTTGCGCGCCGGGCGGTCCGGTCAGCGACATCACGCCGCCCGAGCAGCAGACCTTGATCAGCTCGGCGCCGTGTTTGATCTGGTAGCGCACGGCCTTGCGGATCTCGTCGACCCCGTTGGCGATGCCTTCCTCGACGGTCAGCTCCAGCGCGTGGGGCGCGAACGCCGCGAACATCGTCGGGTCCAGGTGTCCGCCGGTGGGAGTGATCGCATGCCCGGCCGGCACCACGCGCGGGCCGTCGATCCAGCCCGCGTCAATGGCGTTGCCCAGCGCGACATCCAACAGGTACCCGCCGGTCTTGACGAACAGGCCCAGGTTGCGCACGGTGGTGAATCCGGCTCGCAGCGTGCGCCGCGCGTTGCCGACCGCGCGCAGCACCCGCGTCGGCGGGTCATCCTGAACCTGTGAGAGCCCGGGCTTTTCGCCGCGGCCCCCCATCAACAGGTTGACCTCCATGTCCATCAGCCCGGGCAGGAGGATCTGGTCGCCGAGGTCCAGGATTTCGCCGTCGGGATCGCCCCCGACGGCGACGATCCGGTCGCCCTCGACCTGCACCACGCCGGGCCGCAGGATCTCGCCGGCGTCGACGTCCAGCAGCCCCGCGGCCTTGAGTGTCAGCACCTCTCAGATCACCGGTTCCTTGATGCACTCCACCCAGGCCGCGCCGCTGTCGGGCACCCGCGCTTGTTTCCACGCCTCGATCGGAAACGACACCATGACAAGCGACTGCATCATGTGCATGAGCGTCTGTGCGTCCTCGGGCAGATCGTCGAGTGGGTAGTTGTCACAGTAGGCGATCACGTCGTTGAGGCGCGGGAATGCCGCGTCGTAGAACGCCTGCATTTCGGCCATCGTCGAGGCCAGCCGCTTGGCGTAGCGCTCGGGTTCGGTGGCCAGATCCCAGTCCAAATAGGGTTCGAGATCGGCGAATTCAGACGGTAGCGCCATTGCGCTGGTACTCCTTCACATAGTCACCGGTCGTCTTGTGCAGATGGCGAATCAAGACCTCCTGGTCGCACAGCAGGAACTCTTTGACGGCCCGGGTGCCGATCATGGTCTGGGTGGCTTCCAGCGTGTTGGCGTCCTGCAGCGCGTACTCTTTGAACGTCACGGCTGCCAACTCCTGGGCCAGGCGTTCCCGCGCGTTGCGTGGCGGCACGAAGTACAGCGTGCATTCGAAGATGTGCTTGTCGACCGCGGTCGGCCAGTAGTGGTAGGTGAGGAACCAGCCCGGCTCCCAGATCAGCAGCATGAAGTTCGGGTAGAAGAGCCACGAGTCGATGCCCCACTGCGGCACCCGTTTCACGTTGACACCCGGTGGCAGCTCGAGGTTTTCGATGATCTCCGGCTTGTCCCAGGGGCCGAACAAGCCGCTGCGCAACACCTGGTCCATCGGCTTGACCATGGACATGTCCGACGGCGGCGCCTGACCACCCCACGTCGACTGCAGGTTGTGCGGGCCGGCCAACTCGTAGTGCAGCGCCTCGTAGCCGTACTTCTGGATCTTGGCGGCTTCTTCCTTGGTGTACTGCCCCTGGTGCAGTATCGGCGCGTGGTAGAACTCGACGAACGCGTCGATGAACAGCTTCCAGTTGCTGCCGACCTCGGCCCGGTAGGAGTAGGTCTCGGTCATCTCGCCGAAGGGGTAACCCTCGATGCTCTTGGCCAGCGGACCGAGGTAGTCGGTGAGCGGCGCCGCGTTGTCGTCGAAGTTGATGAAGATGAAGCCTTCCCATACCTCGCAGCGGACGGGTGCGAGGCCGAAGTTGCCCTTGTCGAGGTTGAAGAACTCCTCTTCCTGCTGGACGAAGGTCAGGTCGCCGTCGAGGCTGTACCGCCAGGCGTGGTACTTGCAGGTGAACTGGCGGCAGGTGCCGGAGGTCTCCTCGTTGGGGAAGTCGTTCCACACCAGCTTGTTTCCGCGGTGGCGGCAGACGTTGTGATAAGCCTTGACGGCCCCGTCCTTGGTTTTGACGATGATCACCGATGTGCCCTTGCCGGCAGACGGCAGTTCTCTGGTGAAGTAGCTGCCGGTGCGCGGCAGGCGATTGACCCGGCCGACGTTGAGCCAGGTCTTCCTGAAGACCGCCTCGCGCTCGGCCTCGAAGAACGCCGGATCGATCGAGTCGGTGTAATCGACCGGTGCGGTCCCGAGTTCGGGATAATTCTCTGTCCAGCTGCCAGCGGCCGGCTTCGGGAAGTGGGGCAACGTTCTTACCTCTCTTATCGTTGCTGATCGGCGTGTTCGAGCTGCACGCCAAAAGTGTTGAAGGCCATGGCCAGCGCGGCATAGCAGCCGACGGTGAATACGAAATCCATCCGCTGCTGGTCGTCCAGGCGTTGGCCCAGCGCGGCCCATGTCTCGTCGGACAGCTGCGATTTCTCCTCGAGCTCGTCGACGCCGGCGATCACCGCGCGATCGAACTCGTCGGCGGCCTCGCCCCGTCTCACCGCGGCGATCTCGTCGTCGGTGATTCCCTCGTCCTTGGCCATGCGGACGTGGTGCGACCACTCGTAGGCGCAGTCGCGGCGATGCGCGACCCGCAGGATGGCCAGTTCGCGGATCCGCGGGGGCAGCGTGGACGAGGTCAACAGGTGAACGTTGAACCGCAGAAACGCCTTGGCCAGCGCCGGGTGGTGGGCCAGGGTGGACAGCGCGTTGTTGGACTCCGCGCCGCGCATCGCCGAGAGCGCGTTGTGGGTGGCCTCGTCCCACTGATCAGCCGGCAGCGGCGGCAACCGCATCCGTGCTCCCCTCTCGCCATCCTCCCGGCCACCTCTCGGTCAAGGAGAATCGTATTCTCATTTCCAACCAATAGAGTTGCATGAATCGCGCGGCCGGTCAATGCCGCCGGTCGGGGGCCGGTCCGGGGGTGGATGCTGGGCGCGCCGGCGGCGGTCGCGGCGCGCTTTTTGCAGCGCAAACGGCGGCGAACGGACCGCGTTACCCCGACACGCGGCGGCCGCCCCAGCGCGGCGCCGCTCCGGGCCGGGCAATTTGGTGGCGGCTTCCGCCGCTGCTCAGATGACGAACGCCGGTCGCGGTGTGTGCTGGATGTTGATTCTCGCCTGGCGAGAAGATAGTTTTCATTTTAGTGATCTTGGCACGGGACAGCGATTCGCCGAGGCCGCGTGGGAGCGGAATCGAACAGACGGACCCGATGGAAGGGCAACGGCCATGAACAAAGAAGACATGATGCTGATCAGCGTGGACGACCACACCGTCGAGCCGCCGGACATGTTCAAGAACCACCTGTCGAAGAAGTACATCGACGACGCGCCGCGGCTGGTGCACAACGCCGACGGCTCGGACATGTGGAAGTTCCGCGACACGGTGATCCCGAACGTCGCGCTGAACGCGGTCGCCGGTCGGCCCAAGGAGGAGTATGGCATCGAGCCGACGGGGCTCGACGAGATCCGACCGGGTTGCTACAACGTCGACGAGCGCGTCAAGGACATGAACGCCGGCGGCATCCTGGCCTCGATCTGTTTCCCGTCCTTCCCGGGCTTTGCCGGGCGGCTGTTCGCCACCGACGACCCGGAGTTCTCGATCGCGCTGGTGCAGGCCTACAACGACTGGCACATCGACGAGTGGTGCGGGGCGTACCCGGCGCGTTTCATCCCCATGGCGATCCCGGTGATCTGGGACGCCGAGGCGTGCGCCGCCGAGGTGCGTCGCGTCTCCAAGAAGGGTGTGCACGCGCTGACCTTCACCGAGAACCCCGCCGCGATGGGCTACCCCAGCTTTCACAACGAATACTGGAACCCGTTGTGGGAAGCGTTGTGCGACACCAACACCGTGATGAACGTCCACATCGGGTCCTCGGGCCGCCTGGCGATCACCGCGCCGGATGCGCCGATGGACGTGATGATCACACTGCAGCCGATGAACATCGTGCAAGCGGCGGCGGACCTGCTGTGGTCGGCACCGATCAAGAAGTACCCCGACCTCAAGATCGCCCTGTCCGAGGGCGGCACCGGGTGGATCCCGTATTTCCTGGAGCGGGCCGACCGCACCTACGAGATGCACTCCACCTGGACGCACCAGGACTTCAAGGGCAAGCTGCCCAGCGAGGTGTTCCGCGACCACTTCCTGACCTGCTTCATCAGCGACAAGGTCGGCGTGGCCCTGCGCAACATGATCGGCATCGACAACATCTGCTGGGAAGCCGACTACCCGCACAGCGACTCGATGTGGCCGGGCGCGCCCGAAGAGTTGTGGGACGTGTTGAGTATCAACAACGTTCCCGACGACGAGATCAACAAGATGACGTACGAGAACGCGATGCGGTGGTATTCGTTCGACCCGTTCACGCACATCTCACGCGAACAGGCGACCGTCGGCGCGCTGCGCAAGGCCGCCGAGGGGCATGACGTGTCCATCAAGGCGGCGGGCCACGAAAAGGACTCCCGGGGCGGCTCGTCCTTCGCGGAGTTCGCGGCCAACGCGAAGGCCCTCACCGGCAACACGGACTAGCGGTCCCGTTCCCCGCAAGCAGACGCAGAATCGCACTGTGTGGGCCGCAATCGTGCGATTTCGCGTCTGCTCGCGCTCAATGGAGGTGTGCCAATGCCCGGCGATGGCATGAACTTCGAGCTGACCGATGACCAGGAGCTGATCCGGCGGTCGGTCGCCGAGCTGGCGAGCAAGTTCGACGACCAGTACTGGATGGAAAAAGACCAAGCGCACGAATTCCCCGCCGAGTTCTACCAGGCCATCGCCGACGGCGGCTGGCTGGGCATGACGATTCCCACCGAATACGGCGGTCACGGCCTCGGGATCACCGAGGCCACCATCCTGCTCGAGGAGGTCGCCAAATCCGGCGGCGCCATGAACGCCGCCAGCTCGATTCACCTGTCCATCTTCGGCATGCAACCGGTGGTGGTGCACGGCTCCGACGAGCTCAAGGCCCGCACACTGCCCAAGGTCGCCACCGGTGAGGTGCATGTCTGCTTCGGCGTCACCGAACCCGGCGCGGGGCTCGACACGTCGCGGATCACCACCTTCGCCAAACGCGACGGCGATCGCTACATCGTCAACGGCCGCAAGGTCTGGATCTCCAAAGCGATGGAGTCGGACAAGATC
Organism: Mycobacterium sp. E2989; assembly: GCF_001667595.1. Lineage (NCBI taxonomy): Bacteria > Bacillati > Actinomycetota > Actinomycetes > Mycobacteriales > Mycobacteriaceae > Mycobacterium > Mycobacterium sp. E2989. The sequence continues at coordinate 66,203 of NZ_LZJX01000023.1, forward strand.
CTGTTGCTCACCCGCACCCAGAGCTACGACGAGGTCACCAAGAAGACGGACGGGATGACTTTGTTCATCACCGATCTCGACCGCAGCCGCGTCGACGTCCGGCCCATCCGCAAGATGGGCCGCAACGCCGTCAGTTCCAACGAGTTGTTCATCGACAACCTCGAAGTACCCGTCGAGGACCGGATCGGCGAGGAGGGCAAGGGTTTTCAGTACATCCTGGACGGCCTGAATCCGGAGCGCATGCTGATCGCCGCCGAGGCGCTCGGCATCGGCCGGGTGGCGCTGGATAAGGCGGTGAAATACGGCAACGAGCGCGAGGTCTTCGGCCGCCCCATCGGCATGAACCAGGGCCTGCAGTTCCCGCTCGCCGACTCGCTGGCACGGCTCGACGCCGCCGAGCTGATGCTGCGCAAGGCCACCTGGCTGTACGACAACGGCAAACCCTCTGGGCGCGAGGCGAATACGGCGAAATATCTGTGCGCCGACGCGGGCTTCGCCGCCGCGGACCGGGCGTTGCAAACTCACGGCGGCATGGGTTACGCGGAGGAGTACCACATCACCCGCTACTTCCGCGAGGCCAGGCTGATGAAGATAGCGCCGGTCAGTCAGGAGATGATCCTCAATTTCCTGGGATCCAACGTCCTGAAATTGCCGAGGAGCTATTGAGCGCGACCGAGGGGGGCGTGCTGCTGTCGGATGACCGCGACGGGGTACGCACGCTCACCCTCAACCGGCCGCGTCGTAAGAACGCGATCAACCCCGGGCTGTGGGTCGCGTTGCGCGACGCCCTGCACGCTGCCGGCCACGACCGCACCGTCCGCGCGCTGGTGATCGCCGGAGCCGGCGGCAGTTTCTGCTCGGGCGCCGACATCTCGGTTCCCGACGACACCCATCCGAACTACAAGCTGCAGCGCCTGACCGACGTGGCGCTGGCCCTGCACGAGCTGGCGATCCCCACGGTCGCCAAGGTGACCGGAGTGGCCGTCGGCGCGGGATGGAACCTCGCGCTCGGCTGCGACTTCGTGGTCGCCACACCGGAATCGACGTTCTGCCAGATTTTTTCCAAGCGGGGCCTGTCGATCGACCTCGGCGGTTCCTGGCTGCTGCCCAAACTCGTTGGCCTGCAACAGGCCAAGCGGCTCGCGCTGCTCGCCGAGACGATCGACGCCCAAGAGGCGCACGCCCTGAACCTGGTGACGTGGGTGGTGCCGGGCGAGCAGATCGACGGCTTCGTCGACGACCTCGCGGGCCGCCTGGCGGCCGGACCCCCGATCGCGCTGGCCCACACCAAGGCCCTGCTGAACGAGGGCGCGCACGGCTCCATGCGCGACGCGCTGGCCAACGAGGCCCGAGCGCAGGTCGGCAATTTCGCGACGGCGGACGCGGCCGCGGCGTATGCCGCCTTCGCGCAGCGGCGGGAGCCGTCGTTTACTGGCCGGTGGACGCTATCGAAATCCAAGGATGCGGAGTAGGGACATGCGGGAAACAGTCATCGTCGAAGCCGTGCGCACCGCGGTGGGCAAGCGCAACGGCGGCCTGTCCGGGGTGCATCCCGCCGACCTGTCCGCCGTCGTCCTCAACGAACTGCTGGAGCGCGCCGGTGTCGGCCCGGAGATCGTCGACGACGTGGTCTGGGGGTGTGTGTCTCAGGTCGGGGACCAGTCCAGCAACATCGGCCGCTACGCGGTCCTGGCCGCGGGCTGGCCCGAGACCATCCCGGGGACCACCGTCAACCGCGCGTGCGGGTCCAGTCAGCAGGCGCTCGACTTCGCCGTGCAGGCGGTGATGTCCGGCCAGCAGGACGTCGTCGTCGCCGGGGGCGTCGAGGTGATGAGCCGGGTTCCCCTCGGTTCGGCCAGGGCGACCGGCATGCCGTACGGCCCGAAGGTCCTCGCCCGTTACGACGACTTCTCGTTCAACCAGGGGCTGTCGGCGGAGATGATCGCCAAGAAGTGGGGATTCTCCCGCACCCGGCTCGACGAATACTCCGCAGAGTCCCACGAACGGGCCGCCGCGGCCCAGGACGCGGGCGCGTTCACCGATCAGATCGTTCCGGTGTTCACCGATGACGAAACCGTCGTCGCCGCCGACGAGGGCGTGCGGCGGGGCACCACGGTCGAGAAGCTGGCCGGACTCAAGCCGGCGTTCACCGAGGACGGCGTGATCCACGCGGGCAACTCCTCGCAGATCTCCGACGGCGCGGCCGCCCTGCTGGTGACGACGGCGGAGATGGCGGTCGAACTGGGGCTCACCCCGCTGGTGCGTTACCTGGCCGGCGCGGTGACCGGGGCGGATCCGGTGCTGATGCTCACCGGGCCCATCCCCGCGACCGAGAAGGTGCTGAAGAAGGCCGGCGTGCCGCTGGCCGAGGTGGGCGTGTTCGAGGTGAACGAGGCCTTCGCGCCGGTGCCGCTGGCGTGGATCGCCGAGACCGCGGCGGACCCCACCCTCATCAACCCGCTCGGCGGCGCCATCGCGCTGGGGCACCCGCTGGGCGCGTCCGGGGCGGTGTTGATGACCCGGATGGCGCACCACATGCGCGCCAACGGGATTCGCTACGGGCTGCAGACCATGTGCGAGGGCGGCGGCACGGCCAACGCCACCCTGGTCGAACTCGTGGGCTAGCTCCGGCGAGGCCCACCGCGAGAAAACGGTCCCTGGGTGACCCTTGTCACAGCGGCCCAACTAACCTACTGTGTGTTCACTAGGTTGGTTCGTCCCGCCCGTTGGTCAAAGGAGTCCGGTGCCAGACGCACGGCCATACGACACGTTGCTCGCCAAAGGCGAGGACCGTAAGCAGCGCATCCTCGACGTCGCGCAACGGCTGCTCACCCGCAACGGCTGGCGCAGCACCACCCTCGCCCAGATCGCCGGCGAGGCCGGCGTCACCCCCGCGGGCCTGCTGCATCACTTCGAATCCAAAGAGCAGCTGCTGCACGCCGTCCTCGATGCCCGCGACCTCGACGACGACCTGCACGCCGACCGGACCGGCGATCTGTTCGCCCAGATCGCCCAGGTCGCGGACCGGTTCAACCGGGCACCCGAACTGGTCGGAACGTTCACGGTGCTGCTCGTTGAAAACGTCCTTCCCGACGCCCCGCTGCACCATCGGATGCTGGCCCGGCATCGCGCGGCGACCGACATCGTCGCCGACCTCATCCGCCGCGGGCAGGCGGATGGCCGGTATCGCACGGACATAGACCCCGCCGTCAAGGCGGTGGAGATTCTCGCCTTCGTCCACGGAATGGAAACCACATGGTTGCTCGATCCATCGATACCGCTAACCGAGGTGTTCAAGCAGTACGCCGAGACACTGGCGCGGGACTTCGCCCCGCAGACGAGCCGCGCGGCGACATGAGGTACCGGCTCGACGTGGTCGCGGCGACCGTCGTCGACGTCGTCCGCTTCGCCGGCGGCTGGCTCTTCGACCGGTCGATGGCCGGGTGGGACGTCACGGTCCTCGTCGCTGACCATCCGGACGACCGGCCGCTGCAGATCCTGGGCGCCCGGGTGGTCGACCTCGAACAGGCCCTGGCGTCGGTGCAATCCCGCCCCCGTCCGCAGGCCCTGGCGGCCGCGGCGGACCTGTTCGGGTGCGACTCCCGCGTGCGCCAAGGGGTGTTGCAGGCCCTCGATCACGGCGTCACCGAGGTCACGCTGTGGGGGGAGAACTGGCCGGCCGAGCTCGACGACAGCGTCGGCCTGGTGCAGCACCGGCTGAGCATGGCCGCCCACACGTTCAAGGCCCAGGCCCTGGCCGCCGCCGCGCTTCCGCACGCTTCCATCGGCCATGTCGAGACGTTCCGCAGCGGGCTGCTGGCCTGGCCGTCGGTGGCGGCGGATCTGGTTCCCGCGAGCTGACACCGGCATCCCACGCGCCGACCCCTCGTTGACGGCCAGGTTGCCGTATGGAAATGTAATACTCATCTGCGAGAGGCGCGTTCTCACTAGCCGAGATTCAAGGAGCGGGAGATGGCGAGCGAATTCTCCGAGTTGGACTTCTTCCGCGGCACCGAGCTCATCGAAGACCCGTACCCCTACTACGAGGCGCTGCGCGCGCAGTGCCCCGTCACCCGGGAGAGCCATCACGACGTCACCATGATCACCGGCTGGGACGAGGCCTGCGCCGTGCTCAACGACGCCGAGACGTGGTCCTCCTGCATCTCGGTGACCGGCCCGTTCCCCGGCTTTCCGGTGCCGCTGGAGGGCGACGACATCACCGAGCTGATCGAGCAACACCGCGACGAATTGCCGTTCAGCGACCAGCTGCCCACCCTCGATCCGCCCACCCACACCAACCACCGCTCGCTGCTGATGCGGTTGATCACCCCCAAGCGCCTCAAGGAGAACGAGGACGCCATGTGGGTGTTGGCCGACCAGGTGCTCGACACCTTCCTGGCGCCCGGGCACGGCGACTGGATCAAGGGCTTCGCCGGGCCCTTCACGCTGCTGGTCATCGCGGACCTGCTCGGCGTGCCCGAGGAGGATCGCGACAAGTTCGTCAAGGGCATCCGCGACAACTCGGGTGGCGGCGTCGGGGGCACCAAGGGCTCGCTGGCACACAGCCCACTGGAATTCCTCTACGGCCTCTTTTCCGACTACGTCCGCGACCGCCGGCGCGAGCCGCGCGACGATGTGCTGACCGGTCTGGCCACCGCCACCTACCCGGATGGCTCGACCCCGGAGGTCGAAGACGTGGCCCGGGTCGCCAGCAACGTGTTCTCGGCCGGCCAGGAGACCACCGTGCGGCTGCTGGGCGCGGCCTTGCAGACCCTCGGGGAGCGGCCCGACATCCAGGCGCAGTTGCGCAAGGACCGCAGCCTGATCCCCAACTTCATCGAGGAGTCGTTGCGGCACGAGAGCCCGGTCAAGGGCGACTTCCGGTTGAACCGGGTGCCCGTCAATGTCGGCGGCGTCGACCTGCCGGCGGGGACCACCGTGATGGTGGTGCAGGCGGCCGCCAACCGTGATCCCCGCCGCTTCGAAGACCCGACCACCTTCGACCCGGCCCGCAAGAACGCCCGTCAGCACATCTCGTTCGGGCGAGGTATCCACAGCTGCCCGGGCGCGCCATTGGCCCGCGCCGAAACCCGGGTGGCGATCGAGCGCCTGCTCGACCGGACGTCCGACATCAGGATCAACGAGAAGGTCCACGGGCCGGCGAATGACCGCCGGTACCAATACGTTCCGACCTACATCCTGCGCGGGCTGACCGAGCTGCACCTGGAGTTCACCCCGGCATGAAAGTCACGGTCGACGACCAGCGCTGCCGCGGCCATGGCGTCTGCACGACGCTGTGCCCCGAGGTCTTCAGCCTCACCGACGATGGTTACGCCGAGGCGATATCCGCCGACTTGCCAAGCGAATTCGAAGCGGCAACCCAGGAGGCCATCGAGTGCTGTCCTGAGCAGGCCATCAGCAAAATCTAATCCAGTCAAGGAGATTCAGTGGCGAAAGGTTACGTCATCCTCACGGAGGCCATCAAGGACCCGGAGGGCATGAAGGCCTATGGCAAGGCCGCCGGTTCGGCGATGGCCGGTGCCACCATTCTGGCGGTGGACACCGCGCCCAAAGTGATCGAGGGCACCTGGCACGGCGACCAGACCGTCGTGCTGGAATTCGAATCGGTGGACGCCGCGCGCGCCTGGTACGAGTCCGAGGGGTATCAAAAGGCGGCGAAACTGCGGCAGGCGGCGGCCGACTGCAACGCCGTCATCCTCTCCGGCTTCTGATCGTCCTACTCGCCGACGATCGAGATGGCCTGCCGAGGGCACTGACGCACGGCCTCGCGCACGTCATGCTCGTTTTCCGGGGTGACCTCTTCCTGCAACACCGTCAGCATGTCGTCGTCGCCGAGCAGGAAGATCTCCGGATTGATGCCCATGCAGACGCCGTTGCTCTCGCAGAGTCCCCAATCGACTTCGATTTTCTTTGTCACGGCAACCCCCTTACCGAAGTACCTTGACGGGCACGTTCTTCCAGCCCGCGACGTTTTGCATGGTTACCCGTTGGCAGCCCGCCCAGTCCACCTCGTAGCGCGGCATGAAGTCGAGGAGCCGCTCCAGCGCGATCCTGCTTTCCATGCGGGCCAGCGCCGCCCCGAGGCAGCTGTGGATCCCGTAACCGAGCCCGAGGTGCTGGGCCTCGGTCTGGTCACGCTCGATGTCGAAGGTGTCGGCGTCGGTGAAGGCTTCCGGATCGCGGTTCGCCGCGGCGCCGCAGAGAAACACCGGCTTGCCCGCAGGGATCACGCCACCGCTGACGTGTGCCTCCTTGAGCGTGTAGCGGACGTTGTACTGCACCGGTCCCTCGTAGCGCAGCAGCTCTTCCACCGCCCCGGGGATCTTGTCGCGGTCCTCCTGTAGCTTCTGCCACTGGTCGGGGTGACGGGCGAAGATCACCGCCGCGTTGCCGAGCAGTTTGGTGACGGTCTCGGCGCCCGCACCGCCGAGAAGGGTTGCGAACCCGCAGATCTCGATGTCGTCGAGCTTGCGCAGCTGCCCGTCTTCGCCCGGGACCTCGGCAGCGATCAGGCGGCTGATCATGTCGTCCTGCGGTTCCTGGCGGCGCTCCTGCACCAGGCCGAAGTAGTACATCGCCGTGTCGATGTTGGCCTGCATGCCGGCTTCGCTGATCTCGATCTGGCCCGGCTCGTGGGACAGGCTGGTGTCGATCCAGTGGCGCACCTGCTGGCGGTACTCCTCGGGCACCCCCGCCATCCGGGTGATGACCTCAACCGGGAACGGTCCCGAGAAATCCTGCACGACATCGAAGTTTTCCGGGTCGGCGGCACCCAGGTATTTTTCGATCACTTCGATGACGGTGTCGCGCTGCGATTGGATCGCCCGCGGGGTGAACGCCTTGTTGAGCAGGCTGCGCATGTGGCGGTGCTCCGGGGGATCCATGAAGATGATCGACTTCTGCTCGGGAGCGATGCCCTTGCGCACCATCGCCAGGTCGCAGCCGCGCGCCGAGGAGTACGTCTCGAAGTCCTTGAACGCCGCCGCGACGTCCACGTGACGGGTCAGCGCGTAGAAGTCCTCCTTTTCGTCGTAATACAGCGGCGCGTCCTCCCGCATCCGCCGGTAGATGTCGAACGGATTGTTGTAGTAGTCCTCGGAGTACGGATCGAAGACGACCTTCGGTTTTGTCACTGATTCTCTCCTCAGCGGCGAGGGCGGGCTGAAACCGTTACAGCGGAGTGGTTGACTGTAAAGGTAACGGTAATACCTTCGTGACGAACCGGAAAGACCGAAACGCGAGCATTTCAAACCCCCTTCGGCGCGGTCGTCCTGGATCCGAAGGCCTTGATGACGTGGTTCAAGGCACCCAGATCGCCACCGAGTTCCTCGGCGACCCCGCGCACCACGCTCACGTCCTTGTTCACGAATTCGCCGGCAACCTCGATGAACGACGCGACGGAACCGCCCGCCGCCACCATGCTCAGGACGCGGCTGCTCGCGCTGCCGTGCGACAGCGCGCCCAGCAGGGTCGGCTCCGGCACGCCGAGCAGCTCGCCCAGCCTGACGGATTCCGCGAGCAGCCCGATGTGACCGGCGAACAAGGCGTTGTTGACCAGCTTCACCTTCTGGCCGCAGCCGCGCGGACCGACGTGCAGTACGGGATCGCCGTAGCAGTCCAGCACGGGGCGCACCCGCGTCACCGCGTCGTCGGCACCGCCCACGAACAACGTGAGCAGGCCGGCGGCAACATGCTGCGGGCCCCCGCTGACCGCGGCGTCGACGACGTCGACGTCGTTGGCGCGCGCGGCGACGGCGTCGATGGTCGTCGGGCTCACGGTGGTGTGGATGATCAGCGCCGAGCCGGGCGACATGGCGCGCAGCAGCCCGCCGTCCAGGCAGACCTCTCGCACCTGTTGATCGGTGAACACGCAGAGCACCACGACGTCGGCGTGCGCACCCGCCTCGGCCGGCTCGCCAACGGCCCGCGCGCCGAGCCGTTCGAGATCGCGGCGCTTGCCCGCGGTCCGGCCCAGGGCGACGACGTCGCATCCGGCCGCTGCCAGCCGGGCCACCATCGGCCCGCCCATTCGCCCCGCACCGACGAACCCGACCCTCATCTCGGATGTCCCATGAGGGCAAGCGCCGCGTCGGCCGTGTCCAGCACGGCGCCACCGCTGGCCCCGGCTCGGTCGGCCAGGTCCACCACCAGGCGGACGTCCTTTTGCAGCAGCGTCGCGGCCACGGCGGCTAGCCGCTCCAACCCGCCGATGCCGCCAAGGGCGTTGAGCGCGAAGCTGTTCCCGCTGCTGCGTGACACGACTTCGGTGAGACGGCCCGGATCGACGCCCAGCGCGCCGGCCAGCGACAGCGCGGAGGCCGCCGTGGCGAGGTGGGCGGTGAACAAAAGGTTGTTCAGCAGCTTGGTGGTCTGCCCCGAACCCAGCTCACCGAGGTGGACGATCGGGTCGGCGTAGGTGGCGAAGACCGGGCGGCACCGCTCGACCACGTCGGCGTCCCCGCCGACCATCACCAGCAGGCGCCCTTCGGCGGCCGCCTGACCACCGCCGCTCACCGGCGCGTCGATGACCGAAACGCCTTGGCTCGCGGCCCGGTTCGCCAGGTCCCGGCAGGTGTTGGGGTGCACGGTGCTGTGCACCGCGATCACCCCGCCGGGCCTCATCGCCGACAACAGGCCTCGCTCGCCCCCGGCGAGCTGTTCGACGTCGGCATCGCCCACGACGCACAGGCAGACCAGATCGCTGGCCGCGCCGAGCTCGGCCGGGGACTTCGCGACCTTCGCCCGCGTGTCGGCGAATGCCTCGAGGGTCTCGGGCCTGCGCGCCCATAGCGTCGTCTCATAACCGCCCTCGACGATCCGCCGCGCCATCGGTCCGCCCTGGCTGCCCAGCCCGATGAATCCGACTCTCATCCGGCCTCCCGATCGGGCTCGGCCGGCCGCGCACCCACGCATTCCTCTACGAAGGCAAGGACATTCGCGTGGTATTCGGGGGCGGCGTGCCCCAGGCTGATGTTGTGCCCGGCCCCCGGCTGTCTGTGCACGACGAATCGCGGCGCCGCGGAAAACAAGGCGCTGATCTCCGTCACCGCCGAATCGTCGGCCTGCCAGACCTTTTCGTGCTCGGCGATGCTGAAATGCACTGGGACGCGAACGGCGGGTGCGAGCTCCGGGAAGGTTTGGCGGGCCCAGTTCGACACCATCTGGTCCTCGTAGGCCGGCGCCGACGGGGAAACCGTTGCGCCGCCGAGGACCTCGGGCGGGTACAGCTCCTCCGGGCTCCACAGCAGCCCGCGCATGCCCGGCGGGCGGCTATCGCGGGTTGCCGTTCTCAGTATTTCCCGAGCGGCCGGGTGATAGTGCCGGCCCGTGCCCGCGAGCTCGATGCCCAGCAGGTCGGCGCCGCGCGCGTCGGCCGCCATCCGCATCGTCAGCTCGCACCCACCCGAATGGCCCCACACGAATAGGCCGGCGCCGCTTGAGCGTTCGCCGAGGATGCGGTCGATCGCCCCATACGCCAGGTTGACGCGTTGCTCGCCCTCGGCCATCGCCTCGGGATACGGCGCCGAGCTGCCGTAGCCGGGACGATCGAGCGCCACCACCGTGAATCCGGCCGCCGCACCGGACCGCAGCAGGGAGTAGCCAGGGTGGCCCGGGCAGTCGAAATAGACGGCGGTGGTGCCGCCGCCGTGGATGGCCACGATCACGGCCTTGGGTTGATCCGCTTCGCAGACGAGCGCCGACATCGGCACGCCGTCGACGATCACCAGCCGGGGGCGCGGCGGCGTCATGCGTCCGCCCGCAGCAGGAGCACGCCGCTGGGAGTCAGGCCCCCGCTGCTGACCACGCCGACGCGGGCATCGACGACCTGGCGGTCGCCCGCCTCGCCGCGGAGTTGGCTGATGGCCTCGTGCAGGAGACCCATGCCGTGCGTGCGACCGTGCGAGAGTTGGCCGCCGTGGGTGTTGAGCGGTAACAGGCCGTCGCGCGCAATGTTCTTGCCGCCGTCCAGGAATTCCTTGGCCTCACCGATCCCGCAGAAGCCCAACGCCTCGATCCACGACAGGCAGTTCATGGTGAAGCCGTCGTAGAGTTCGGCGACATCGACGTCGGCAGGCCGCAGCGCAGTCCGCGTCCAGACGTGCGCCGACTGGCCCAGCACCTGCGGTTCGTGGGTCAAAGTGCTTTGATCCCAGTCGATTCGCTCAACGATCTGGGTGCCCACCGCCTCGACCAGCACGGGCCGCTTGGCGAGGTCACGAGCGGCGTCGACGGCGGAAACGATGACGGCGATCGCGCCGTCGCACGGCACGTCGCAGTCGTAGAGACCGAACGGTGTGGTGATGGGCCGGGCGTTCAGGTAGTCGTCCATGGTCATCGGGGAGCGGTAGATGGCGGTCGGGTTGAGTTCGGCGTTGGCGCGCTGGTTCAAGGCGATCCAGCCCAGCGTCTCCTTGGTGGTGCCGTAGCGGTGAAAGTGCCGCTGCGCGTTCATCGCCAGGGTGTGGGCCGCCGAGGTGGCGCCAAAGGGCATCTGCCAGCCCGACATTCGGCCCATCGACGGGGTGATCTTGCCCTGCTTCATCAGCTCGGCGTGGGTGGCCTCCCACAGCGTCCGGAAGCACAGCACGTGCCGCGCCAATCCGCACGCGACAGCCATCATGGCCGCGATCACCGAGCCGCCCGGGCCGAACGTCTCCATGGCGCCGTTGTGCCAGGTGGGCCGGATTCCCAGCGCGGCCTCCAGGGCGGTGACGCCACCTTCGCCCATGCCCGCGACCGTCATCGCGCCGGGGTAGGTGGACAGGCCGTCGATGTCGGCGTAGGTCAGCCCGGCATCGGCGATCGCCGCCTCGCACGCTTGCACCGTCAGCGCCAGCGGGGGCTGCATCAGCCGGCGCCCGATGGGTGACATCCCGATCCCGGTCAGCGCGACCTTGTCCTCGAACTTCTCGGCGGTCAGCATCGGCCGGACGTTTTCGCCGAACCGTTCGGGCGCGATCTCGTCGGCCGGCAGAGGAGCGGGTTCGGCGCCTTGCGAGGGCCGAAACAGGGGGAACCAGACGTCCTCGACCTGTTCGAAGACGACCTCCATTTGTTGGCCCAGCTCGAGCCGCTCGGGATCGCACTCCACGATGTTGGTGGTCAGCCGGACACGCGGATCTTCGGCAATGGCCACCTGCGCGATGACGTAGGGCGCCGGCAACCCGGGCAAACTGAACCGCTCGTTGATCGTGAACCCGGCCAGCGTTCCCTTGCCGGAGACCGCGCGCACTCCCACATCCAGTGAGCGGCAATAGCGACATATCGGCGCGGGTGGATGGATCAGCGATGCGCAGCTATTGCATGCCTGCAGCCGCAGCGTGCCGTCGGCGCCCGATGCCCAGAAGAATTCGTTGTCCTGCGTGATCAGGGGCAGGGGGCGTCGCGGTGCTGCTGACACGTCACCTCCGCGAGTCGAACGGCCCGGCTGCTACTTGGTAGGGCCGTTATACGAATCGGAGAATTACGTTATCACTTCCCGGCAGGCGCGATCGAGACAGTATCGGCGCTAGCCGTCCGCAGGCGTTGGGCGCCGCCGGTAATACCGGTCAGTAGGGCACCCAGGTGCCGGTGAAATAGGTACCCCATTGGTGAAAGCCGGCATTCCACATCGGTTCGTTCGGTGACCACCATGGCCGCGGCGGTGGCGGCGGCGGCACATCCTGTGCGGCGAACGGCGGCGAGTACGCCGGCGGAGGGGTGTACCAGTCCGCTAGGGCCGGTGGCGGCGTGCACGTCCGGGTTGCCGGATTGAACGACATGTTCGGGTCGCAATCCGCCGAGCTGATCCCCGGCGTCACCATCACAGTGACCGCCGTCGCTACGAACGCGATCGCTATGACGGCGATCAGGCGAGCAATAAACCACCTCATGGTGTGCCTCCCGATGGGCCATCGTGACCCTGGCGGGTTCAGTTTATTCCGTTGAGACCGCCACGACCATGGCCAAAAAGGTCGCGGAACCCGGCCGGCCGCAGGCGAGATTTCCTTTCGCCCGGGCGTTATGCTGCCCAACGGCTTATCAAGTACTTCACACATTGTCGGAGGGCTGATTGCTCGACGCGGAGAAGATCCTGATCACCGGGGCGACGGGCAAGATCGCGTTTCCCGTCGCGCGCGCCCTTTCGTCATCGAACGAGGTATGGGGCGCCGCGCGCCTCAAAGACTCCGCCGGTCGCGAAAGGTTGGTCGCCGCCGGTATCAAGCCCCTCGCGCTGGATCTCGGGGCGGGCGATTTGGCCGGCCTTCCAGACGATTTCACCTACGTCTTCCATGCCGCGGTGGACCCCGGTGCGGACGATTGGAACCGCTGCCTCGAAACGAACGCGCAGGTGTCCGGCGAGCTGCTCTACCACTGCCGTACCGCCAAGGGTTTCGTGTTGTGTTCGACCGGCTCGATCTACGCGTACCAGGGACACCGTCCATTGACCGAGGCCGATCCGCCCGGCGTACCCCTGCGCGCGAATTACAGCTTCTCCAAGGTTGCGGCGGAGGCCGTGTGCACCTGGGTCGCCAGGCATTATCGAATCCCGCTGACCATCATCCGGATCTGCTCAACCTATGGGCCGCAGGGCGGCGCGCCCGCCGACCGCCTCGATGCGATGCTGGCGCGCAAACCAATTCGCCTACACCCCGACAAACCGAACAACTACAACCCAATCTATGAAGACGACTACGTCGAACTCGGCATCCGTGCGATGGAGGTCGCCGCGGTGCCGCCGGTGGTCGTGAACTGGGCCGGCAGCGAGACGGTCAGCGTCGAGGACTACTGCACGTTCATGGGGCAGTTGATCGGTGTCGAGCCGATCTTCGAATACACGCCGCAGGCGCATCCGCCGCTATGGCCGGATGTCACCCGCATGCACGAGGTGCTGGGCCGCACGAAAGTGCCCTGGCGTGAGGGATTCCGGCGCATGATCGCGGCCCGACACCCCGAAATCACGCTGCCGGAACACGATTCGACGAGGGCTTGAGGTCGCGCCATGCAGCTTCCCGGCACGCCATCGGACGAGGTCGGCGAGATCCTCGCCGCCGGACGTGGCGACATCACAACGCTGTTCGTGTCCATGGCGACCCGCCATCCCGACGGACGAGACGCCGAGTACCTGTACTGGCACACCCTCGACCACCGGCCGGAGCAGCACCGGTTGGCCGCGGTGCGCGCCTCGTTGCGGTTGGTGTCGACGCCCGCCTGCCGCTCCGCCCGGGCGATCGACGGGGGACCGTTGGACGCGGTCGACCACGTGATGACGTACTTCTTCACCGACCCGGCCGGACTGCGCGGATTCAACGAGCTGTCCACGGCACTCGGGAACGCCGACCGTAAGATCCCGCTGCTGCCGCCCGTCGAGCGCGGAGTTTACGAGGTGCAGAGCAAGGCGGCCTCGCCCCGGGTCAAGGTCGGGTCGGACGTCCTGCCCTGGCTGCCCGTGCGGGGCGCGTTCGTGTTGGTCGAGCGGGGATCGGCGGCGACGGACCCGCTCGTGGAGGTGGCCGGCGTCGCGGGCGTCTGGTCCGCACTCTCGCGGCTGGTCGACGCGAATCTGGCCAGCGCCCAAGGGGGGCAGTCCATCACGTATTGCTTCCTCGACGACGACCCGGTTGACACCGCCATCCGACTGGGTCCGGTGCTCGCGGCCCGCTGGGCGGACCCGGGTGTCCAACCCTTGTTCGCCGCACCGTTTTTCACGGTGGTGCCGTTCGAGTGGGACCGGTATGTGCCGTAGCGGGGCCGCCTGGCCGCGCTCACTACCGCGCCGTGATCAGCGCGTGAAACCCCACTCCGCCTCGTTCTCTTCGGTTTTCAGGTGCGCGGCGGGATCCTCGGCGTCGGTGAGCGGCGGGTGCGGGGCGGGGGAGGTGCGCTCGCCGATCTCGGCAATCGCGTGCACGGGGCAGTCCATCAGGGCGCGCATGACGGCGTCGCGATCGGACTCCGCTACGGTGCCATCGCCGATGAGGGACGCGTAACCCCAGTCGTCCAGTGAGAAGTATCCGGGCGCGTACTTCGCGCAGATGCCGAAGCCGTCACAGACGGTGCGGTCCAGGCGGATCTTCATGCGTGCCTCCGTTCCGCCTCGTAGGGGCGCTCGGCGCGAAACACGCCGCGGACGCAGCCCTGGCAGGTGCCGTCGAGATGCGCGGCGACTTCGGCGGGGAACTGACCGAGCAAGCTGGCGGCCACGTTGGTGGCGGCGTCCAGCGTCGCGCACGCGCCGCGGCCGCGCAGCAGCACCGACCAGCGGCGCAACCGTTCGACGTCTTCCGTCGTGGCGGCGCCGTCGCGCAACGCGCCGGCGGCGGCCGCCATCGCCGCGGTCCCGTTGAAGCACGATCCGCACTGCCCGGCGTTCTCCCGATCGAAGTAGGCGAGTACCGACGCCGCGACGGCGACGGGGCAGTCGTCGGTGATCACCGAGATCGCGCCGCAGCCCAGACCGCTGCCGAGGCGCCGCATGGTTTCGTGGTCCAAGGTCGTGTCCAGCACGGTGCGGTTGAGCAGGCCGGCAAAGTAGCCGCCCATCAGCGCACCGCGCACCTGGTCGTGCGAAACACCGTGCAGCGCAAGAAGTTCCGTAAACGGCAGACCGTGGGGGAGTTCATAGAGGACGGGCGGGCGGCCTGCCCCGGTGATGGTGGCCAGGAAGGTGCCCGGGGACAGCGACGTGCCTTGCGCGCGGAACGCGGTCGAGCCGTGGCTCTGCAGGAAGGGCAGATTGGCCAGGGTTTCGACGTTGCTCACCAACGTCGGACGATCGTCGACGCCGGTTTCGAAGGGGCGCGGGGGCTTGTCCGTCGGCTTGGCCGGGCCGCCGTTGATCGCTCGGACGGCGGCGGTCTCCTCGCCGGCCACATAGCCGGGCGGCACGTGAAACATGCCGACCGTGACACCGCCGAGCGCGCCGGAATCGAGCTCGCCCAGGGCGGTTTCGACGCTGTGCGCAGACTCCGGGTCGGACACGTAGACGTGGGCGCGGTCGGCCTCGACCATCGCGGCGGCCAACCGCAGTCCGTCCAGGATCAGGTGGGGTCGGTTGCGCAGCAGCCAGCGGTCTTTGACCGAAGCCGGTTCACCCTCTTCGCCGTTGGCGACGACGACGGCGCCGCCGGCGACGCGCCCGTTGTCGCGCACCGCGCGCAATTTCACCGCAAGCGGGAAGGCCGCGCCGCCGCGACCGACCAGCCCGCTGGATTCGACCTCGCGCAGCAATTCCTCGGTGCCGGCGACGGGCCGGTACCCGCCGAGCCTTCGATAGGCCGCGAGATCTTCCCGCTGCCCGGCCAGCAGCCGGGGTTCGAGCCCGGGCGGGGTGGCGGTGGTGACGGAAGTGGATTGGGTGGTGTTCACGGCTGGCCTGCCATCGTCTTAGTTAGGCTTGCGCACATGCGAACTGCGGTGGTGCGCGTCAACGTCGACCCGGCGAGCTCCTGCACGGCCGCGCAGCTACGAGACGGCATGGCGGAGCTCCTCGGGCTTGCGCGTGCGGCGGGGGCCGACGTGGTCGAGAACGACCTCGCGGCGATGCCCGCGGGCCGCCGTGAAGTCGAATTGCTGATCGGGGCCGAAGACGTGGAGGCGGCCAGGAGTACGGCGATGCGGTTGTGCGCCAAGGTATTCGCCGCAAAACCGGTCCCGGGGGTGGTCACCTTCATCAGCCGGGGCACCGACGACGACGCGCACGGGGTGCTGTCCGGCTTCGGGCTCACCGGTGACATCGAGCGGACGCCGGGCGACGACGGTTTCGACATTGTGTACGTGACGCTGCGGGAGTCCGACCTCGAACGCATCCCGGAGAGCCGGGTGCACACGGCCCTGGAGGCGTCGCTCAACTGCGAGGTTCACATCCGCACCCGCTAGCGCCGTCACGAGCCGAGGAACTCGAGGATCGCGGGCGCGGCCTGCACCCACGTGTCGAACATGTTGAAGTGCTGCACCCGGCCCGCCGCGCGGTCCTCGGCCGCGCGCTCCCACGCGTCCTCCGGCCACGGCGGATCGATCAGCTTCGATCCCTTGATCAGGCAACTGACCTCGAGCGAGGTCCGCTTGGGGTGATCCATGTCGTTCTCGCCGCCACGAATGATCAACGTGGGCACCTTGATTCGGTCGAACATCTCGTCCTCGACGCCCGGGATCGTCTGCCCCGGTTTGGAGACGAAAGCGTTGAGCCAGCGCAGCATCACCTTGAGGAACTCGCCGGAGTCGAAGTCGAGGAAGCGCTGCTTGTTGTTCGGGTTCTCCTCGATGCGATCGCGCCACTCGGCCACCTTCACCACGCCGTCCATCCCGGTGCCGCGCACCGCGAGAATGCTCGGCACGATGTAGAAAGAGCCGAGCACGAAGGTGCCGTAGATGCCGCCGACGATGTTCCACACCACGAGCTTGGTGACCATCTCGGGGTAGAGCATCGTGGTGAGCATGGAATCCCTTGCGCCGCCGGAGCCGCCGGCGAGAATGCAGCGCTCGAAGCCCAGCCCGGTTACCAGCTTGTGCAGCGTCTCGGCCCGCATGTGCGATTCGCTCTGGCCGTAGAACTGCACATCGGAGGCGCCACAGTTGGGCCGGTCCCACAACAACACGCGGTAGCCGCCGGCGGCAAGCGCGTCGGCAAGCGGGCGCAGGCCCTCGATCTCCTTGCTGAACCGGCCGCCCGGCGTCAGGGCAATGAGATCTCCGGATTCCCCGAGGATTTCGTAGACGACATTTCCCCCGTTGATCTCGATTGAAGGCACCCGAATTCTCCTGTGGTTAGGCCTGCACCAGAACGTCGTTGCCGACGACGCGCACCGGGTAGGTGCGGATACTCCATTCGGGCTTGACCGCGGTGGTGCCGGTCGCCAGCTCGAAACCCCATTGATGCCAAGGGCAATAGATGTACTCCAGGTCGCGAACCATGACCGAGTCGCCCGGGGTGGTCTCGTCGACGATCGTGCGTCCCCGCGCGCGGCCCGAACAGAGCGGACCGCCCTGGTGCGGGCAATAATTGGCGATGGCATAGAAGCTGCCGTTGACGTTGTAGACGCCGACGCCGTGGCGCCCGATGGGCACGAGTTTGTGCTTGCCCGGCGGGATCTCGTCGACCGTGGCGACAACGTGCTCGCGGCCCTGGGCGAGACGGGGCTCGGGCCGCTTGGTGTCTTCCGTCAACTCAGAGCACCCGGGTCTGACCCTCGAGGACCGGCACGGTCTCGGGCAGGTGATAGGTGGCGATGCCGTTCTTGTACATCACCGCGTCTCGGGCCGCCTTGGGCAGGTGCTTGACCAACCAGCGGGGGTCGTCGAACGTCCAGTGTGGGTAGTCCGAGGAGAACAGCAGGATCTTCTCGCACTCCATCCATTCCAACGCGCGGGTCAGCTCCGTCTTGTCCTCGGGATAGTCCAGCGGCTGGGTGGTGAACTTGATGTGGTCCTTGACGTACTCCGAGGGCTTGCGTTTGATCTCCACCCACGATTTGCGGGCCTCATATATCGAATCCATGCGCCACATCAGCGGCAGGATCCAGCTGAACGCGTGCTCCACGAAGACGATCCGCAGCGTCGGGAACCGGTCGAACACGCCGTCGAAGATCAGGCTCATCACCTGGTTCGCCGCCAACAGCGAGTAGGTCACCATGAAGTCGTGGTTGTAGCTGGGGAACCCCACCGGCGGGATGGGCAGCTCGTCGAATTGGCTGCGCGACAGGTGGCAGCTCACGGTGATGTCGTGCTTGGTGGCGGCGGCCCAGATCGGGTCGTACTTCGGGTGACCCCAGGACGGCCGCGGCTCGGCCTTGATCAGGATCTGGGCCATGTAGGGGTGCCCGGCCCATTTCTCGATCTCGCGGACGGACTCTTCCGGCTCCTCGATGGCGCAACAAATTGAACCGCGCCACCGCTGGTGCCAGTTGTTGTGGCTGTCCAGCCAGTGATTGGCCTGCCACTCGTTCAGCGCGCTCGACATCGCGTGCTGCGCCTCGGGCAGGCGCGCCGGGTAGGCGGCGGGTTCCAGGATCGCGATGTCGGAACCGGCCTCCATGATCAGCTGGCGAAACGCCATATCCGGGTCGCTGCAAGGGAATTCGCCGTTGGGGGGAAAGGAGTCCACCCGCATCGCGTAGGAGTGGGCGTAGTCGGGGGCGTCGTAGTAGATCTGCTCACCCACGGTGCGCGTGAGGAAGTATTTGCTGCGCCAGGGCTCGGGGATGTAGGGCAGGAGTTCGCCGCGCTTGGGTGCGGGGTGGACGTCTGAGTCGACGCAGCGGACGGCTATGCGCTCGGCAGCGGGGACCCGCTCCTGCGAATGGGTCAACGTCATCGCAAACTCCTCGGTCTCACGTCGTACTTCTACTGTGCGCCCACCCCGGCGGGGATGTCTATGTTGTAGAGCTGCGCCGCGTTGCGCCAGCACAGCTTCTCGCGCTGTTGCGCCGACAGCGCGCGGGGAAGCTTCGTGATGTCACCGCACTGCCAGTGCGGGTAGCTGGAGCCGAACATCACCATGTCGTCCTTGCCGGTGAAGCCGAACCATTCGCCGGCGAACTCGGTCTCACCGGGGCCGTCGAGGCTGCCCTGAACGAAATACACGTGGCCGGGCAGGTAGTCGCTGGGGATCCGCGGCGCCCATGGCGTCTGCTCCAGGTGGGGCCGGCCGAAGGTGTCCATCCGCCAGATGAACGGCGTCAAGAAGTCCGCCGCTCCGTCGCCCCAGACGAATTTGAGGCCGTCGAAGCGCTCGAACACTCCCTCGGCGATCATGTTCATCAGGTGATAGATGTAATTCAGCGCCATGAAGCTGACGTACTGCTCGTAGGTCCGGGTGTTCCCGTTCGGTGTTGGCGGAAAGGCGATGCCGGAGCCGACTTCGATGTGGGCGGCCACTGGGAGGCCGGCGTCGACCGCGGCCTCCCACAGCGGCCAGAACTGCGGCTTGCCGTAGAGCTCGCGGGATTGCAGGGGGACGCCGATCTGGACCACCCGCGGGTGCCCGCGCCACCGCTCGATCTCGCGCAGCGCGCCGGGGATGTCGTCGGGGTTCACCCGGATGGTGCCGCGGAACCGCTCGCCGAACTCGTGGGATTCCAGCCAGTTCGACACCATCATCTCGTTGTGCGCGGCGTGCAAGGCGCTGCCCAGGTGGCGGTCCGGCATGATGCCGCGCGCCATCGGGTGCAGCACCGCGATGTCGACGCCGCGCTTCGAAAAGAGTTCGCTGGCAACGAATTCCGGGTCCGAGCCGGGGTACTGGCGGTCCGGGCCCTCGGTGTCGGGCGCGTATTCACCGCCCGGTGCCCCGTACCAGTCCATCTCGTAATCGGGGAAGCCGCGGCTCTTGAACGGCTCGCGCAGGGTCTCCCGCAGCGCCTTGTTGGACGGAAAGAAGATGTGCACGCTCGCGTCGATGAGCGGTGTGCGGGTTCCGTCGGCGTGTTCGATCACGAAGGCCATCCATCGGCAGTCGAAGCGACCCCACTCGGGTCATATGATAGATAATCTAACATTTTCTTCAGCGGTCCATCAATGGGTTTCCCGTAAGCGTTTCGTTTAACCATCGCCCCTGGTGGAGGGCACTTTCGCAGTTAGCGTGCAAGTATCGTTCTTAAATCGGAATAATAACATTCTCGTCGTCGCGACCGCAGGTCCGGCGCCGGTCGGAGCGCGCCGACGGACTTACTCGGGCGGGCGGCCCACGGTCACCCCGGCAGCCTTCTCGAAAGGTTTGATCACCGCGGTGAAGTCGGAATCGGCGCCCTGGTCATCCGCGGTCCGCTCCCAGAGGCGGGCGATGGTTGCGGCGACGTCCGTCGGCACGCCGAGCGCCTCCGCCTCCTCCAGATACAGGCGCACGTCCTTGACCATCAACCCGGTGGCAAACCCGTAGTCGAAGGTCCGCGGGAGGATCGCGCGGGGGAATTTGTCGCGGCTCGCGCTGGTCGCGCCCGAGCCGGCGTTGAGCACCTCAATCATCACGCCGGGGTCGAGACCGGCCTTGACGCCCATCACGACGACCTCTGCGGTGGCGGCCAGGACGTTGGCCGCCAGGATGTTGTTGGCCAGCTTCATCGTCTGCGCCGAGCCGGGTTTGGGCCCGACGTAGAAGGGCCGGCCGATCACCGCGAGTGTGGTTCGCACAGCGTCGAATTCGGCGCGCGGGCCGGACACCATGACCGCGAGCGCGCCCTTCTCCGCTCCGCCGACCCCGCCGCTGACCGGACTGTCGAGTGCCGCGATGTTTCGCTCGGCGAGTCGGTCATGGATCTGCACGGCGGTGCGGCTGCCGACGGTGGACAGGTCGACATAGCGCTTGACCCGCGCCCCCTCGAGAACGCGCGTCGCGACCTCGAGCGAGGCGAGCGGCGTCGGGAGGCTGGCCATTACGGTTTCGGTACGGTCGGCGACTTCATTCGGTGACGACGCGGCGCGCGCGCCGAGGTCGACGATGCGCCGCAGCGCCGCCTCGCGGGTGTCGAAGGCGACGACCTCATGGCTTTCCTGAATAAGGCGGCGCGCCATGGGAAAACCCATGTTGCCGAGCCCGATGAATCCCACCTCCACGACGCGGCCCTAGTCCCCTTGCTCGGCGAAGGCCTCGCGCGCGATGCGGAAGCTGTCGACGGCCGCCGGCACCCCGGCGTAGATCGCCACCTGCAGGAAGATTTCGCGGATCTCCTCGCGGCTGACGCCGTTGGTCAGCGCCGCCTTGACGTGCGTGCGTAATTCGTTCGGCCGGTTCAATACCGAGATCATCGCCAGGTTGAGCATGCTGCGCGTCTTCCGGGGCAGCTCTTCGCGACCCCAGATGGCTCCCCAGCAGTATTCGGTGACGAGCTCCTGTAGCGGCCCGGTGAAGTCGTCCGCGTCGGCCAGGGCGCGGTTGACGTACTCCTCGCCGAGCACCTCGGAGCGGACGTGCAGTCCCCGCTGGTAGGTTTCGCGATCCAATGGTCTTCTCCTTCGTCGTGGCGGCGTCGGCGCTTGCATTCGCCCCGACCGCAGTCTCCCATCGCCGCCGGAGACACCGGCCGCCGCGCCCGCACCTACCGGGCGACCTACGAATTGCATGACCCCGCCGGTGAATTCATGTCGGTGCTTGGCCGCCCGCGCCCACGGCCTGGACGCCTGCCTCACCAGCTGGGCGTCCTACGGCGGCGCACTGCTGGCCGACGGTTAACGCCCCCCAACTGCCGTTGGTGAGCTCATGCCCGGATTCCGAGATTATTACTTCCACATCGGAGAATGTTATTCTCGCAATGGCGGTGACGACAGGAGGCGGCGCGGATGCTGTTGGAATTCGATGCTGATCAGCGGCTGTGGCAGAGCACCGTGCGCGACGCCGTCGCCAAGCAGTGCCCGCCCTCGCTGGTCCGGAGCGTGGCCGAGGACAAGGGCGACCCAACGCCCCGCTGGGAAGGATTGTGGAAGGCCTACGTCGACCAGGGTTGGACCGAGCTGAATGACCCCGAGAGCACGGTGGAACTCGCCATCATCCTCGAGGAACTGGGGCACGCCACCGATCCCACCCCATTCCTGGCGACGATGAGTCAGTTCGCGCCGCTGGCGGCCGAGCACTTCGATCCGCACCAGTCGGGCACCGCCGTGTACGCCGGTGTCGTGGCGCACCGGGACGCCGAGGGTTGGGTGCTGGACGGGACCGCGCGCCATGTGCTCGACGGCGATCGGGTCGACCGGTTGGCGGTGGTGACCGACGCCGGGGTATTCCTCGTCGGGGCCAATCAGGTAACCGCCCGGCGGGTCGCGGTGTTCGACCCCGTCCTGCACGTCGCCGACTTGTCGTTCAACGAAGTCCGCGTGCTCGACACCGCCCGCCTCGCCGTCGATTGCGAGCGCGCGCGCCATATTGCCTTGACGGGCATGGCGATCACGATGGTCGGTGCCTGCCAACGCATCCTCGATCTGGCGCTCGAACACGTGCGCAGCCGTCAGCAGTTCGGTGTGCCGATCGGCTCGTTCCAGGCCGTCCAGCACAAGGCGGCCGACATGCACGTCGCGGTGGAACGCGCCCGGGCCCTCGCGTACTTCGCCGCGCTGACGATCGCCGCCGACGATCCGCGCCGCCGGCTGGCGGCGGCGATGGCCAAGGCGTCGGCGGGCGAATGCCAGTCGCTGGTGTTCCGGCACGGCCTACAGCTGCATGGCGCAATGGGATTCACGTGGGAGAACGATCTGCAGTTCGCGCTGAAGCGGGCCAAAGCGGGTGAGCTGATGCTCGGCGGCGCGGCCGAGCACCGGGCGCGGATCGCGGAGGAATACCGTGCAGCTGACTTTTGATTCCGACGTCGAGGAGTTCCGGGCCGAGTTTTCGGCGTTCCTCGACGAAAACCTGCCCCCCGCAAGCGAAACGCTCGAGCGACCGCGCTCCGTCTCGCACATGCCGCAGTGGGCGCGCGACTGGCAGCGGCTGCTGTTCGACAACGGCTGGCTGCTGCCGAGCCAGCCGCCGGAGTTCGGCGGCCGCAACGCGACGGTCATCCAGCAGTTCGTTTACCTCGAGGAACTCAGCCGCCGGCGGATCTACCACAGCTTCAACCCGCAGGGCGTGAATATCGTTGCCGCTTCGCTGTTGTCGTTCGGAAGCGACGAGCAGAAGCGGCGCTGGGCCGTGCCCATCCTGCGGGCCGAGATCACCGCGTCGCTGGGGATGAGCGAACCCAGCGCGGGCTCCGATTTGGCGTCGCTGCGCACGCGCGCGGTGCTGGACGGTGATCACTTCGTGGTTAACGGGCAGAAGGTGTGGACCTCGGGCGCCCACGATGCCGACGTGTTGTTGACGTTCGTGCGGACCAATCCAGATGTGCCGAAACACAAGGGAATCAGCGTGCTGATCATCCCCACCGACACCCCCGGTGTGGTGCGCCGGCCGTTCCCGTCGATCTGCGGTGCCGACGACCTGGATTTCAATGAGGTCTTCTTCACCGATGTCCGCGTGCCGGCGGAGAATCTGGTCGGTGAACTCGACCAGGGCTGGCGGGTCGCCAACGGTTCGCTGGGCCACGAACGCACGATGATGTGGCTGGGTTTCGCCGATCGACTCGACAACATGATCGACGACTTCCACCCCAGCACCGAGGTCGAGCGCGATCAGTACGCCAGCACGATCATGGACAAGCAGGCGCTGCGGCTGCTGGGTTCAGTGGCCCTGGCCCGCGCCGCGCGCGGCGAAGATGACGTGGCGGCGATCTCGGTCCTGAAGCTGCTCGGATCCGAGGCCGAGCTGCGCGGCATGGAGCTCGCGCTCACGTCGGCGGGATCCGACGGGCTCGTCCATCCCGGGCTGACGGGGCCGTACGCGCACATGAACCTCGACCACTACTTCGCCAGTTGGTTCGAGCGCTACGCCCGCAGCTTCTCCGGCACGATCGCCGGGGGCACCTCGGAGATCCAGCGCAACATCATCGCCCAACGGGTGCTCGGGCTCCCGCGAGGCTAGCCGCCCCGGGCAATGCGGCGGGCTAGACCGGGTCGAACTTGGTGATCAGCCACTGGCCGTTGACCCGGGCCATACTCACCAGCACGCTGCTGGACGCCATCGCGGGGTCCGGGTTGTCCTTGCTGGTGGTGCTCTGGTCGACCAGCACCAACACGACCGCCGAGTCGGGCCGCAATTCCGAGACGGCGGCGCCTATCACCCGGGCGCTGGTCTTCAGCGACTTCTGTTTGGCCGCCGGCGCGACGATCTGGTCGGTGAATTGGTTGTAGTACGACAGGAAATCGCCGGACAGGTGCGTCTTGGCGGCGGCGAAGTCCTTGTCGAGGGTGTCGGGCGAATACGACAGCAAGGCGACCGTTCCGTCGGACGCCGCGCTTACGACCGTGTTCGCGACGCGGGTGTCGGTTTGTTTATCGGGCCGGTATTGCTTGAAATACAGCCAGGTCGCCACGCCACCGGAAATCAACAGCAGTGAAATCAGGATGACGGGAACGGCTTTCACTTGCCGCCGCGCGCGAGGCTCGCTGCTTTCACCGCGGTCGGTCTGTTCGGCAGAGTCGTCGGCGGTGTCGGTGCTCTGCTTGTCCTCGCTCATGGGATGAACTCCACGTTGGACATCTTGTATTGCCCGGCTTCGTCTTTGACGGTCACCTTGAGTCGCCAATTGCGCGGTTCGTCTTTGGCGCCCGCTGCGTTGGTGATGTGCGATGTCGCCGCGACGAGAACCAACGCGAAATCCCCGTTTATGGATTGCACGGCCGCCGCATTCACGGTTCCCTGCGTGACCACTTTGGACTGCTCGACGACGGTCGTGAAATCTTTTGCACGGGCCTGGAAGTCGTCCCGGAACTGGCCGGTCGAGCTGTCGATCACCCGCTGGACGTCCTCCTTAGCCTTATTGAAGTCCATGGAGGTCAGGTTGACGACACCCTGGCGGGCCCCCGCGATGAAGTTTGCGGCGCGCTGATTGCGCTCGACGGTTTCATGGCGGTTCCACATCATGTATCCGCTGGCCGCCGTGAAGGCAACGATGAGCACGATGGCGGCCGCTTTCCACGCCACCGACAGCGATGGCAGGTGCAGCCGCCGCCGGGGCCGTGCGGGCTCGGCCTCCGATTCCGCGTCTTCCGGGGGCTCGTCGGACGCTTCCTCCTCGGTCTCCGGTTCGTCGGCATCCGTGGCTTCGACAGTTTCGGTGACGTCGTCCTCGACCTCCGCTTCGGCGGTGCCGGTTGCGTCTTGGTCGGCGTCCGGCGATTTGTCCTCGCCGGATTCGGCGGCCGCAGCGTCGTCGGCCGCCTGCGCTTCGCGGCGGAGCCGGGCGGCACGAGCGCGGGCGCGCGCCGCGGCGGCCAGCGCTTCGGCTTCGGCTGCCTCGGCCTCGGCTTCCTCGAGTAACGCCTTCACGTCCGTTTTCGAAGTGGCCGAATCGTCCCGCGTTTTCTTTGCCTCAGCCATCGTGCTTAATGCCCGCAGCCCTCATGATCAACCGACTCCTGTACCTCTCACGCGGCTACCATCGCACGAGCGAGAACGGCCAACTGCTGGTGCCCCCCGGTCCGCCGCCGCAGCCGGTGTCGAACGTCGAGTCGACTTGACCGGCCAGCGTCACCGCATCCCACGAGTACACGTCGTGCGAGGGAAAGAACTGGACCACGCAGCGCACACCGTCGGGCACATCAACGGACAGGGTATAGCGGCCGTTGGACAGACGGGCGTCTCCCCGGTAGGGCGCCGCTTGCCCGTTGGGCTGCGGAGTTGCGTACACGCTCACGCATTCCGGTTCCGGGTGGGCGCACGGGTTGATCGACCAAATCCAGCTGTGGCCGGGGTCCCGGGTCGTGTCCACCCTGTAGTTGGCATACGGCATGCCCGCGTGGGCGTTGGGCGGGACAGTCAGCGCGACCATGGCAAGCGCAAGGCTCACTGCGAAAGTCTTCACCGATGCGTCTCCCATCTCTGCATACGCGCTTGGCCCAAATATAGGGTGCGGCCACCGTGAACAGGGCTACTCGTAATAATTGGCGCCGTCGGCGTCCGGCTGTCGCCGGGGTGAAGTCGCGGGCCCACCTAGTTGATTACCGCGGCTTCCTTGCGTTCGGTGATCGGCCTGGCGAGCTCTTGTTCGTCGCAGATGCGCTGCAGCTTCTCCAGCGTCTCGTCGAGGCCCGCGCCGATTTTTCGGCCAGGGGTGAAGGTGGCCGGCAACTTGCGCATGCCCTGGATGACGCCGATGGTCTCGTAGTGAACGGTGCCCTCGGGGTCGCACTTGTAGTCGGGCATCCGGTCCAGAACCGCGGTCAGCATGGATTTGAACACGGTGCGTGCCACGTTCGATCCGGCGCACCGGTGCACGCCCAATCCGAAGCTGAAGTGGCGGTTGCCTTTACGGTCCAGGACGATGTCGTCCGGGTCGTGGAACACCGCCGGGTCGCGGTTGGCCATCGCCCAGGAAATCCATAGGCGCTCCCCCTCTTTGAATCGCGTGCCGTCGAGTTCGACATCGTCGGAGAATGTGCGGCCGTCGCCGGGTGCGGGGGTGAAGTAACGCAGGAACTCTTCGGTCGCGGGGTCCAACAGGGTCTTGCGTTGCTCGCTGAGCAGTTCGCGTTCGGCGGGGTGCTCGGAGAGCCATTCCAGCGAGTGGGCGGTCAGCGCGGTGGTGGTGTCGAATCCACCCCCGATGACCAGGCCGAGGTTGCCGAGGATCTCCAGATCCGGGGCGGGCTCGCCGTCGATGCGCATCTGCAGCAGCGCGTTGACGATTCCGGGCCGCGGGTTCTCGCGAATCTCGATCATGGTGTTGACCATGTCGAGCCCCATCTGGCGGTGCATCTCGGTGACGCGCTCGATGTCCGGGGAGTGCTCGGGGGTGTAGACCGCGGCGTGCACCGGCTCGCTGTACATGTTCCACTTCTTCAGCGGAATGCCCAGCATGGCCAGCGTCAGGACGGCCGGCACGATGTTGGCCAGGTCGTCGACGAAGTCGATCCTGCCCTCCTCGATCTTCTCGTCCAGGCAGGCGCGCGTCACGTCGTCGATGAAGGGTTCCCAGCGCTTGACTGCGGCGGGCGACAGGTAGGGGTTGAGCACCGTGCGATAGATGCGGTGCTCGGGTTCGTCCATCTCGAGGATGCCGCCCCGGACCGCGCTGACGCGGCTGGCGGTGGGGATCGAAATGCCTTTATAGCCGCGGCGTTCCCCGTGGATGTCGTGATCGTTGGACACCGCGGGGCAGCGGGCCAGCTCGAAGACCTCGTGGCTGCCGGCCGCGACCCAGTGCCCGCCGTAGGTGTCACTCCATGCCATCGGGCACTTGGCGTGCATCTCCTTGGTGATCGCCTTGAACTGCGACCGGTACTCCGGCGAATGCCGGTCGAAGTGGAAGGTGTTTTTCTTGCGGTCGCTGCCGCTGACGACGTCGTCGACACTCAACGCTCTGTCTCCCTACGTGTTTCGTCGGTCAGTATCTGCCGGCTCAGGCGTCGTCGGTGATGATGATGGCCTGCTCCGGGCAGGATTGCGCGGCTTCACGAACCTGGTCCTGCCGATCTTCCGGCACCACTTCATCGACCGCGGACGAGCTCCCATCGATGTCGCTGAGCTCGAACGACTCCGGCGCGATCATCGCGCACAGGGTGTGGCCCTGACAGCGCTCCGGATCAACCCAGACCTTCACGGTGTCTCCTTGCGGTGGTTCGTTGGGGCTCGAGTACTCGCCGAGGCCGGACGGCTCAGGTGTTGCGCCCGCCGTTGACGCCCAATATCTGCCCGGTGATGTAGCCGGCTTCCTCGGATATCAGGAAGGCGCAGGCCGCCGCGATGTCTTCCGGCCTGCCGATCCGGCGTACGGGGGTTCGGGCGATGGTTTCGTCGATGTCGCCCAGGAATCCCTTCTCCGCCGCGGCGCGCAGCATCGGGGTGTCGATGAAACCGGGTGGCACGGCGTTGACGGTGATGCCGCTGGGGCCGTATTCGAGTGCCAGGGATTTGGTGAGCCCGTTGACGGCGGACTTGGCCGCCACGTAGTGACTCATGTAGGGCGCGCCGGAATGCGTGCTCGACGAGGAGATGTTGACGATCCGCCCCCAGTTCGCCTCGAGCATGTCGGGCAACACCGCCTGGATGGTGTGGAAGACCCCGTTGAGGTTGACGTCGATCACCCGCTGCCAGTCGTCGAAGGTGATGTTGTTGAAGCGCTTGAATCCGTCCAGCCCGGCCGCGTTGACGAGCACGGTGACCGGCCCGAGCTGGGCGCGGATCGCCGCCAGGGCGGCATCCACCTGCGATCGGTCGGTGACGTCCGCGGTAAAAGAGTGGTCGTCGTCCGAGGGCCGGAGGTCGATCGTGGCGACGTCGAGGCCGTCGGCGCGCAGCCGTTGCACGACGGCAAGACCGATGCCGGACCCGCCACCGGTGACCACCGCAGTCTTCACGTTGAGACCTTTACTCCCGGGGTGACCGTCTCAGCCACAAAGAATCTCGCTTACAATTATGAGAACCTTACTCTCAGGCCGAAGCGGCGTGCAACACGCTCGGGAAACCCTGTTTGGCCTGCGTCAAACTGCGGTGTCTCTCACCCGGCCGACGGTTGCGGCGCTGGTCAGTGGCCCGGTCCCATTCCTGAGAGTTTCTTGAATTATCGAGACTCGAATGTAAGATTCGCCGGGAAGGAGAATGAAATTATCGTGACCGTCACCACATTAGGGAGTGCGGATGCCTGCCCAGAACACGGCAGAGCCTGCGATCACAGCGACCATTGAGAACGCCGCGCCCGAGTCACCCGTCGACCGCCGGCTCTTGATCGGTGGCCGACTGGTCGCCACCGACAGGACGTTCCCGTCCAGCAATCCCGCGACCGGCGCCGTCATCGGGTACGCCCCTGACGGGGAGTTCCTGGAGCGCAAGACGTTTGCGGTGCCGGCGGCGGTGGCCCGGGCATGAGGCCGCTGGAGGGGATCCGCGTCCTGGAAGTGGCCATGTACGGCTTCGTCCCTTCGGCCGGCGCCGTGCTCGCCGAGTGGGGCGCGGATGTGGTCAAGGTCGAGCACGCGGTGACGGGCGACCCCCAGCGCGGACTGCGCCAGACCGGCATGCTGCGCGTCGAGGGCGACCCGAACCCCAACATCGAGCACGCCAACCGGGGCAAGCGCAGCATCGGCCTGGACATGTCCGTGCCCGAGGGCAAGGAGGTGCTCTACGAGCTTGCCCGCCGGGCCGATGTGTTCTTGACCAGTTTTCTTCCCGCTCACCGGAAGAAATTCGGCATCGACGTCGAGGACATTCGTACGGTCAACCCGAAAATCGTCTACGCCCGCGGGAGCGCGCTCGGTCCGCGCGGCCCCGAGTCAGAAAAGGGCGGCTACGACATGACCGCGTTCTGGTGCAGGGCCGGAACCGCCGCGACCATCACCCCGGCGGGAATGCCCGGCATGATCGCGCCCCCCGGCCCGGCATACGGCGACACCATCTCAGGCACCAACCTCGCCGGCGGCATCGCGGCGGCGCTGCTCAAGCGCGAACGCACCGGCGACCCGTCGGTCGTCGATGTGTCGCTGCTGGGCAGTGGCTTCTGGGCGATGGGCCACACGGTCGCGCTGACAAAGCACTTGGGACAGCGGATGGAAGCGCCGCCGCCGGGCGTGCACGGCGCCCCGAACAATCCGTTGGTGGGCCTCTACACCACGTCCGACGGCCGCTACATCTCGTTCGTGATGATGCAGCCCACCAAGTTCTGGGCCGACGTGTGCCTGCACGTCGACCTCCCGGAGCTGGCCGACGACCCCCGCTTCGCCACCGTCGAATCGATCGCCGCCAACACCGCCGACGCCGTGGAGATGCTGACGAAGGCGATCGCGACCCGCACGCTGGCCGAGTGGAGCGACCGCTTCGCCACGCTCGCCGGGCCGTGGGCCCCGGTGCAGGACACCCTGCAGGCCGCGGACGACGCGCAGATTCGGGCGAACGAGTACATGGTGCGCGCGGGCGAGCTGGAATTGGTCGCCAACCCGGTCCAGTTCGACGTGGCGGCGCCGCGGACTGGTCCGGCGCCCGGCTTCGCCGAGCAGACCGACGAGATCCTGATGGAACTCGGGCTCGACTGGGACCGCATCATCGAGCTGAAGACGGCCGGCGCCGTCACTTGAGTACGACAGCGACCGGAGGTGTCCCACATGTTCGAGCCAGCCGTCGCGTCGGTCGCGCCCAAGTCGCCCCGGCTGAGCGGCGAGCTGATGGCTTGTCCGATAACGGTTATGCGTTTTCCATTCCGCCCGGACTCGGCATGAGTCATAATCGCCGGACGCTTCAAGACATGGGGCCCCACGTTTTGATGCGCGACTCACGCAACAGAACGGAGGGCCTGGCGTGAGGATGGACAGTGCTGTCATGCCCGACGTGATCGCTGAATTTGGGCTGCCGACTGGGCGTTTCGCCGTCGACTGCTTGCCCTCGTGGCCGTTGCCTCAGCCGAATCTACCGCAGCCCGCACCCCACAACAAGACCATCGGTCTCATAACTCAGGAAAGGACCTGAGGCCGATGGCAACAAGGGGAGCAGACCGCTGGTCCGCGGGATTGCCTCAGCTGAAACTGAAATGGGACATTTCGGGGCCCATGCAGGCGGTGGGCGCCCTGTCCGCGATGTCGGCCGATGCGGTCAAGTTCGTGTTCCGCCGGCCGTTCCAGTGGCGGGAGTTCTTGGAGCAGTCCTGGTTTGTCGCGCGGGTGTCGCTGGCCCCCACCCTCTTGGTCGCGATCCCGTTCACCGTCCTCGTCAGCTTCACGCTCAACATCCTCCTGCGGGAACTGGGCGCCGCGGACCTATCCGGTGCGGGCGCCGCGTTCGGTGCGGTCACCCAACTTGGACCGCTGGTCACGGTTCTCATCGTCGCGGGCGCGGGCGCCACCGCGATGTGTGCCGACCTGGGGGCGCGAACAATTCGGGAAGAGATCGACGCGATGGAAGTGCTGGGCATCAACCCGGTGCAGCGGCTGGTCACCCCGCGCATGCTGGCCTCCGGGTTGGTCGCCTTCCTGCTGAACAGCCTCGTCGTCATCATCGGCGTGCTGGGCGGCTACGTGTTCTCGGTGTTTGTGCAAGACGTCAACCCCGGCGCGTTCGCCGCGGGCATCACCTTGCTCACGGGCGTGCCCGAGGTCATCATTTCGTGCGTCAAGGCAGCGCTTTTCGGCCTTATCGCCGGCCTGGTCGCCTGCTATCGGGGCCTGTCGATCACCGGTGGGGGCGCCAAAGCCGTTGGCAACGCGGTCAACGAAACCGTGGTTTATGCCTTCATGTCCCTGTTCGTCGTCAACGTGGTCGTCACCGCGATCGGCATCAAGATGACGGCGAAGTAGGGGCTGCCAATGGCGCTGAGGGCCGCATATCCGCGTTTGTTCCGCCAATTCGAGAGGCCGGTCGCCTCGTTGGGCCGGATTGGCGACCACACCCTGTTTTACGGCAAGGCGCTCGCCGGGGTGCCGTTCGCGGCCACCCACTACACGCGCGAAGTCGTTCGCCTGGTGGCCGAGATCAGCATGGGCGCGGGCACTTTGGCGATGATCGGCGGAACCGTGGTGATCGTCGGCTTCCTGACGCTGGCGGCGGGCGGCACGCTGGCCATTCAGGGTTACACCTCGCTGGGCAACATCGGGATCGAGGCGCTGACGGGCTTTTTGGCCGCGTTCATCAACGTGCGCATCGCGGCGCCGGTGGTCGCCGGGATCGGGCTGGCGGCGACCTTCGGCGCGGGGGTGACCGCTCAGTTGGGCGCCATGCGGATCAACGAAGAAGTCGACGCGTTGGAAAGCATGGCCATTCGGCCGGTTTCGTACTTGGTCAGCACCAGGATCCTGGCGGGCATGATGGCGATCACGCCGCTGTACAGCATCGCCGTGATCCTGTCGTTCTTGGCCAGCCAGTTCACCACTACGTTCCTGCTCGGGCAGTCGCAGGGGCTGTACCAGCACTACTTCAACACGTTCCTGAACCCGATAGACCTGTTGTGGTCGTTCCTGCAGGCCATCCTGATGGCGCTCACCATCCTGCTGATCCACACGTACTACGGCTATTTCGCCTCCGGCGGGCCGGCCGGTGTCGGCAACGCGACCGGCAACGCCGTGCGCACCTCGCTGATCGTCGTGGTGTCGGTAACGCTGTTGGTCTCGCTGTCTATCTACGGTACGAACGGCAACTTCAACCTGTCCGGTTAGTAAAGGAGGTGAAAGGGCAGTGACGCAGAGTGTGCCAGCGGGTCGCGGTGCCGTCGGCGGCCGGCACCCGCGCGCCGGTCACGCCCGGCCACCGGTCGGACGCAACTACCTGCCGCCCCTGCTCGGGTTGGCCACGGTTCTCATCATTGGCGTGATTTTCGCCGTGGCGGTCGGTCTGTTTCAGGGCTCCTTCACCGAAACCGTGCCGGTGACGGTGATCTCGCAACGAGCCGGCCTTGTCATGAATCCCGACGCCAAGGTCAAGATGCGCGGCGTGCAGGTGGGCAAGGTCTCCTCGATCGAGCCGCTGCCCAACGGCGAGGCCGCCATTCATCTGGCGATGGACCCGTCGCAATTGCGCTTCATCCCAAGCAACGTGCTCGTCGACATCGCGTCGTCGACGGTGTTCGGCGCGAAGTCCGTCCAGCTGGTGGAGCCCGCCCAGCCCGCGGCCCAGCGTCTGCACGGGGGCCAGACGCTGCAAGGCCAGCACGTCATGGTCGAAATCAATACCGTGTTCCAGCAACTGGTTTCGGTGCTCAGCCACATCGACCCGCCCAAGCTCAACGAGTCACTGGGCGCCCTCGCCCAAGCGTTCAGCGGGCGGGGCCCACAGCTTGGTCAGTCGCTGAGCGACCTGGATTCGTTCCTGGCCAAACTGGAGCCGAGCCTGCCCGCGTTCCGTCATGACTTCTCGGTCTTACCGGCGGTAGCCAACGCCTATGCCGACGCGGCACCCGACCTAGTGAAGACCGCGGCCAACGCGACCCGAATCAGCAAGACGATTGTCGATGAGCAGCACAACCTGGATGCGTTGCTGATCAGCACGATCGGCTTGGCCGACATCGGCAACGACGTCCTGTCGACGAACCGCCAACCGCTGACGGACGTCATGCATCTGTTGGTGCCAACCACCGATCTGACCAATGAGTACAACCCCGCGCTTACCTGCGCTTTTGGCGGACTCGTACGCCTATCGCACGCGGCGCCACTGTCGGAACCCAGTATCAACATCTCGGCGAGTCTCGTCTGGGGTGCCGAACGTTATCGGTATCCGACGAACCTGCCCAAGGTTGCGGCGACGGGCGGTCCGCGCTGCGTGGGTCTGCCGTCGCTGCCGTTCAATACGGCTCCCCCGCAGCTGATTGCCGACATCGGCGCGGACCCGGTGGTGTACGGAAATCCGCAGCTGATGATCAATTCCGATCTGCTCAAAGAGCTGCTGTACGGACCGATCGCCGGACCGCCGCGCAACTCCGCCCAGATCGGACAACCGGGATGAGAACACGCGCCACGCTGGTCAAATTCACGATCTTCGCGATCGTGATGGCGACGCTGACCGCCTTCCTGTTCTTCATCTTCGGCCAGTACCGGACGGGTGCGACGAACGGGTATTCGGCGGTGTTCACCGATGTTTCGCGTCTCAAGCCGGGGCAGTCGGTGCGGGTCGCCGGGATCCGGGTCGGCACCGTCAACGGCGTCTCTCTGCAGCCGGACAAGAAAGTCGTGGTGAAGTTCGACGTCGACCGCAACATCGTCTTGACGGAGGGCTCCCGGGCGGCGGTCCGCTACCTGAACCTGGTGGGCGACCGCTACCTCGAACTCGTCGATGGCCCGGGCTCGACCAAGCGGCTGCCGGCCGGCGGGCAGATCCCCGTCAACCGGACGGCGCCAGCGCTAGACCTCGATCTGCTACTCGGTGGACTCAAACCCGTTACCCAAGGCCTGAATGCGCGTGACGTCAACGCGTTGACCGCGGGATTGTTACAGGTTTTCCAGGGGCAGGGCGGGACCCTCGACTCGCTGTTCGCCAAGACGACGTCGTTCTCAAACGCTCTGGCCGACAACGATCAAACCGTGCAGCAACTGATCGACAACCTCAACATCGTGATCGGCACGGTTTCCAAAGACGGCAAACAGTTCTCTGGCACGATCGATCGACTCGAGCAGCTTGTCAGCGGCCTGTCGAATGACCGCGACACGATCGGCTCCGCCATCGACGCCTTGGACAAGGGAACCGCGTCGTTGGCGGATCTGCTTGCCGAGGCCCGCCCGCCGCTGTCTGGCACAGTAGCTCAGCTGAATCGGCTGGCGCCGATTCTCGACGGCGACAGGGACCGCCTCGACGGCGCACTTCAGAAGGCGCCGAAGAACTACCGCAAGCTGGTCCGGCTGGGCGTGAACGGCGCCACCATCCCGTACTACCTCTGCCAGTTCGGGATCCGCGGCACAGATCTTCAGGGCAAGACAGTGCGCGCCAACATCTATCGGTCAGATGCAGGAAGGTGCACGGAACCCTGATGCTCAAGTATCGCGGAGCTCAGCTCGTCAAGCCTGGCTTCATCGGCGTCATCCTGGCGGTGATGGTCATCCTGGTCGGCCTGTCACCCGACCGATTCATCCAGTGGGCGACGATGGTCAGGTACCAGGCGCTGTTCACCGAGGCCGGCGGCCTTGCGAAGGGCAATCCGGTAATCGTGTCGGGGATGAAGGTCGGCACGGTGTCGGACGTGAAGCTGCGGCACGGCGACGCTCTGGTGACGTTCGCGATGAAGGGCAACGTCCTGCTCGGCTCGGAAACGTCCGCCCACATCCGCACGGGCACGCTGCTCGGCGAGCGCATGCTGACGGTGGAGTCCGCCGGCACCGGCACGATGCACCCGATGGCTCTCATCCCCGTCTCGCGCACCTCTTCTCCGTACTCGCTGACGGAAGCGGTCAGCGACTTCACGTCGGATACGGCCGGCACTAACACCGCCGCGCTGAATCAATCGTTGGACACGCTGGCGGCCACGCTCGACCAGATCGCACCCCAAATGGGGCCGGCCTTCGACGCGCTCACCCGGCTATCGCGAACCCTCAACAGCCGCAATAAGAACCTGGGCGAGTTATTCAAAAGCGCCAGTGATGTCACCGGGATACTTTCCGAACGCAGCATGCAGGTCAACAAGCTCATCCTCAACTCCGATTCCCTGCTCCAAGTGCTGGTCGCACGCCGGCAAGAGATCGTGGACCTGCTGGCCAACACCTCGGCAGTGGCCAAGCAGCTGACGGGCTTGGTGCACGACAACGAAAGCACCTTGGCGCCAACGCTGGAGAGGCTGAACAGGGTCCTCGCGGTCTTGGAAAAGAACCGCGACAACATCGGCAAGGCGCTGCCGGGCCTCGCCAAATTCCAGATCACGGTCGGTGAGGCCATCGCCGGTATGTACGCCTACCAGGCGTTCGTCCCGAACTTCCTTGTCCCGCAACTTTTCCAGGAGTTCTTCGACTACCTCTGGGGATTCCGCACCTTCGATACTTCAAAGGGTCCGGGCTTCCCGTCACCGGTACCTCGGGCGCTGACCCCCTGGCCGTACAACTCCATTCCGCAGTGCCCTGGCTGCACGTTGGGCGGACGGATCGGGGGATCACAATGACCTCCCGGATTCCGCGCAAGCGGCTGGCGGCCGTCACGGCGGTTGTCTTGGTCGGGCTGACAATTGCCGCCGCCGCCGTGCTCGTCCGTAATACGTTTTTCGGCCCACGAACGATCACCGCCTACTTCACCACCGCCACCGCGATCTATCCCCATGACGAGGTACGGGTCTCGGGCGTCAAAGTCGGCAGCATCAAGTCCATTGCGCCGCAAGGCACCCAGGCCAAGATGGTCCTCACGGTCGACCGCGGCGTGCCCATCCCGGCCGACGCGAAGGCCGTTATCGTCGCCCCGAATCTGGTGGCTTCCCGCTACGTCCAGCTCACGCCGGCTTACCGCGACAGTGGGCCGGTGATGCGCGACGGGGCGGTCATCGGAGTCGAACGGACCGCGGTGCCGGTTGAGTGGGACGAGGTCAAAACCCAGTTGATGCGGCTGGCAACGGATTTGGGGCCCAAGAGCGGGGTATCGGGCACGTCGGTGGGCCGATTCATCGACAGCGCCGCCAATGCACTCGACGGCAACGGCGACAAGCTGCGCCAGACGCTCGGTCAATTGTCGGGCGTGGGCCGGATCCTCGCCAACGGCAGCGGCAACATCGTCGACATCATCAAAAACCTGCAGACCTTTGTCGGCGCCCTGCGCGACAGCAACGTCCAGCTCGTGCAGTTCAATGACCGCCTGGCCACGCTCACCAGTGTGGTCAATGACAGCAAATCCGAACTGGACGCGGCTCTGACCGATCTGTCGACGGCGGTCGGCGAGGTGCAGCGATTCATCGCCGGGACTCGCAACCAGACCAGCGAGCAAATCGCCAGGCTGGCCGATGTCACGCAGAACCTGGTCGATCACCACATGGCCCTGGAAAACATCCTGCACGCGGCGCCGAACGCGTTCGGCAACTTCTTCAACGACTACAACGCCGACACCGGAACCATCATCGGGGGATTCGGGCTCATGAATGCGGCGAATCCGACATGGGGCGGTCAGGTTCTGCTGTCCGTACCGGGCTGCACGCAAATCGGCGCCATCGAGAACATCACGGCGGTCGAATCCGGCAAGCTGTGCTCGCTGTTCCTCGGACCCGGACTGCGGCAGACCAACTGGAATAACTCGCCCATTCCCATCAACCCGTTCCTACACAAGTCGATTGACCCGTCCAAGGTTCTCTACACCGAACAGCGCCTGGCGCCCGGCGGCGAGGGTCCGAAACCCGGACCGCCCGAGATCCCGCCCGCGGTGTCGGCCTACACCGGGCTGCCGGGCGATCCGGTCGGCCCCCCGGGGGCGGTGCCGCCGGAGCGGATACCGGGCGCGGCGATGCCGCTGCCGCCCCCGCCTTCGACACCGCCACCACCGCCGGCGCCCAGCGTGTCGGGCATGCTGCTGCCAGACGGAGGGCCACAACAATGAGCGCACGGGTTGCGGCCAAGCGGGTATTCGCCACCGGCTGTTGCGTGGTGGTGACGGCCACGGGATGCGCATTCCACGGCCTGAATTCGCTACCGCTGCCCGGCGCGGTCGGACGCGGGCCAGGGGCCAACATCTACCACGTCGAACTCCCGAATGTCGGTACGATGGAGTCGAATTCGCCGGTGATGATCGATGACGTCGTCGTCGGCAGTGTCGGTGCGATGAAGGTGCAAGGCTGGCACGCGGACGTCGAGATCTCGGTCAAGCGCGATGTGGTGGTCCCAGCCAATGTGGTAGCCACCGTCGGTCAGACGAGCCTGCTGGGCTCGATGCATGTGGAGCTCAATACTCCGCCGGGTCAGCAGGGAAGCGGACGGCTGCAGCCGGGCGCCACCATCCCGCTGAGTCGGTCATCGGCCTACCCGTCGACCGAGCAGACGCTGTCGTCGCTGGGCGCGGTCGTCAACGGCGGTGGACTGGGACAGATCGGGGAGGTCATCCATAACTTCTCGGCCGCCCTGTCCGGGCACGAGGGCGCCGTGCGTGATTTGATTACCCGCCTGGACACGTTCGTCGGGACTTTGGACGACCAGC
This sequence comes from Mycobacterium sp. E2989, assembly GCF_001667595.1. Taxonomy (NCBI): domain Bacteria; kingdom Bacillati; phylum Actinomycetota; class Actinomycetes; order Mycobacteriales; family Mycobacteriaceae; genus Mycobacterium; species Mycobacterium sp. E2989. The sequence continues at coordinate 103,284 of NZ_LZJX01000023.1, forward strand.
GCGACGACATCGTCGCCTCCATCCAGGCGCTGAATCGGCTGTCGGCAACGTTCGCCGACCAACGCGACGTTCTTACCGATGCGCTGCGTAAAATACCGCCGGCGCTCGAGGTGTTGACCAGGGAGCGGCCTCGTCTGACGGCCGCCCTGGACCACCTCCGTGTGTTCAGCAACACCGCCAACAGACTGGTCAACGATGCCCAGGCCGATCTGGTCACGAACCTCAAAAACCTGGAGCCGACCATCAAGGCGCTCGCCGACGTCGGACCGGAGTTCGGCGCGGCCATCGCGGGGTCGTTCGTGTTCCCGTTCACTCAGAACTTTGTCGACCGAGCGGTCCGAGGCGACTTCTTCAACCTGCATTTCGACTTCGACCTGACGATTCCCCGGCTTAAGCGAGGACTGATGCTGGGGACGCACTGGGGACAGCTGGATATGCCCGAGCCGCCGGTGCCCGGGGACCCGTATCGCCTGAATTACACACTCGATCCGCTGCATAACCCGCTACGGCCGCCGTGGATCGATCCCAATGCATTACCGCTGCCCCCGCCACCGCCGGGTGCGGTACCCGGACCGGGGCTGGGGAATTATGGACCGCTACCCGGACCTCCGCCGGCTGCGGCCTCGCCGCCCGACGCGGGTCCTGGTCAGACGCCGGCGCCCGCAGAGGCGCCTGGAACGGGAGCCGGTGGTTAGATGCTGACGCGCTTCGTTCGGATCCAGCTGGCGATCTTCGCGATCGCCGGGACCATTGGCGTGATCGCGATGGTCCTGTTCTACATCCAAGCGCCGACGCTACTGGGCATCGGTCGGATGACGGTGACGCTGGAGCTGCCGGCCACCGGCGGCCTGTATCGGTTCTCCAACGTGACCTATCGTGGAGTTCAGCTCGGCAAGGTCACCGCCGTGGGTTTGACGCCGACCGGCGCCAAAGCGACGCTGTCGCTTAGCACTTCACCCAAGGTCCCGGCGGACTTGACCGCCGAGGTGCTCAGTGTCTCCGCGGTGGGTGAACAGTACGTGGACCTTCGGCCCAGGAACGACTCGCCGCCCTACCTGCACGACGGCTCGGTTATTGCCATGCGCGACACGACAATTCCGCAACCGGTCGCCCCAATGCTCGAGCAGGTCAATGCGTTGGTCCAGAGCATCCCGAAGACCAAACTCGGCCAATTACTCGACGAGTCGTTCCAGGGCTTCAACGGTTCCGGTTACGACCTGGGGTCACTGCTCGACTCGTCACAGACGTTGTCCCGCGACGCCAACGGCGTGGTCGATCGCACCCGGGCCCTCACCGAAGACACCGGGCCGCTGCTGGACAGCCAGGCGCGCACCCTCGATTCGATAAGAACGTGGGCGCGTAGCTTCGCGGGCATTTCGGATACGCTGGTGACCAACGATTCTCACTTCCGCACCATCCTGCAAACGGGTCCGGAGACTGCGAACGAAGCATCCCGGCTTTTCGAACAAATCAAACCGACGCTGCCGGTGTTGCTTGCCAACCTCACCACCATCGGCCAGATCGGCGTCACCTACCATCCCTCGCTCGAGCAGCTGCTCGTATTGCTTCCGTCGGGCGTGGCAATCGAGCAGGCCGCTGCGGGTGAGAACCACCCCGACGGTAGGGCTTACGGTGACTTCGCAGCCACGGTCGAGGATCCACCCATCTGCACGGTCGGCTTCATGCCGCCCAACACATGGCGATCCCCGGACGACCTCACCGACATCGACACACCGGACGGGTTGTATTGCAAACTCCCGCAGGATTCACCGATCGCGGTTCGCGGCGCCCGCAACTACCCCTGCATGGGTCACCCGGGTAAGCGGGCGCCGACCGTCGAAATCTGTAACAGCGACAAGCCGTTCATGCCGTTGGCGATGCGCCAGCACGCCCTCGGTCCCTATCCGCTGGATCCGAATCTACTATCCCAGGGCGTCCCGCCCGATGACCGGATCACCACCAACGACAGGATTTTCGGCCCAGTCGAGGGAACGCCGCTGCCGCCTGGGGCCGTACCGCGCGGCTCACCCGCGGGGCCCCGGGGCGAAAATCCCCCACCGGGCACGGTGGGAGCTGCTGTACCGCCCGTGCCGTCGTCCGGACCCCTTGCGCTGGCGCCCATGTCGAGAATGTCGGCGGAGCTTCCGCCCATCGCGCCACTCGACGTCCCTGCGCCGGGAGAGCTTCCCGCACCGCCCGCCGCGCCAGCACCGCCTTTGGCCCCGCCCGTTCCTTCCGATCCGGCACCGGCAGACACAGCTGGCGGCGGAGGACCCCAGGCTGCGCCAAGCTCGTTCGGAGCCAACGCATCCAAACCCGCGCCCTCGGTCGTGGTGGCAAAGTACGATCCGCGCACCGGTCGTTATATCGGCCCGGACGGGAAGCTGTATCAGCAGTCGGACCTCGTTGCTCCGAAAGCGCCCAGGACGTGGAAGGACATGCTCCCCACCTGAATTCGCCCCGACATGAAGCGGTCGGCAGGGCCGGCCTGCGGCTACGACCGCCCGGTCAGGAGAGCTGATCTAGGCGCAACGGCATCGTGATATCAAGCCAATTGTTCTGCCCGCAGGCGCCGCTTGGGCCGACCGTCTTGTCCTTGCCCGAGAAGACGCGCGACCCGAGTTGGAATCCACCATTGTCATTCACCGGATAGAAAAAGAAGGCCTGCATCCCGGAAAACGCGGTACCGTCTTCGCACCGCTCCCAGTTCGGCACTTCGTGTTTCACCTTCCACATCTGGCCATCATTCATATACATGGGCGCGCTCCAGCCCTGGTCGCTCGTGACCGTGCCATGGCATTCCTGGGTGGTTTCGCACGTCGAGTTGATGGTCCACACTTGGTAGACCGTCGGTTCGCCGAAGTACTGGTCATTTCTCTGGGCCCAGTCGCCGATGGACGTGGCACGGTAAGTCCCGTTGATCGCCACGTCTTCCTTGGTTATAGCCTTGGCCGTGGATGCAGTGCTCAGACCGCCGAAGGCGGTGAGAGCCACCAGCGTTGCAGTGCTGAGTGTTTTGGCTGGACGCATCGGCTGCTCCTCGAACCGGGTAATCCGAGAGTGCCTGTGGCACCTTTTCGCCGTCGGTTGCGGCGCTCTTGAGCGATGACGTTACACCGCTTCGGGCCGCCGGTTAACGGTTAGGGCAAGATCAGCCGCGCTTATCCGGAGGGGTCGAATTTCGCGATCAGCCAGGAGCCGTTGACTTTCGACAGCGTGACCAGGACGCTGCTCTGCGTGTTCTCAGGATCCTTCTTTTGCTCGCTTTTCGTCGTCTGGTTGACGAAAACCAGCACGACGGCCGAATCGGGATGCAATTCCGAGACCGCGGCCCGAATCACCTTGGCAGACGCCGTCAGCTGTCCCTTCTGCGCCGTCGGCGCGACGACATCGTCGCTGAATTTGCTGTAATACCGTAGAAGGTCACCGGTGAGATGTGACTTCGCGTTGGTGAAATCGCGGTTCAAATGGTCATAGGAATACGACAACACGGCCACGGCGCCATCTGACGCTGCCTGGATCGCCCGGTGCGCCGCCACATCGTCGACCTGCTGATCCGGCCGGTACACGATGAAGTACACGCCGCCAGCGACTCCCAGTGCGGCAATAACCAACGTTGTCGCGACGATCGAACGCCAACTCGCCGCATACCGGCGGGCGCGGCGCCCGATCTCGGCCAGCCGGTGCAAGCGCGCCGGTCCCACTCCAGCGCGCGCCAGTTCGTCCTCGCCGTCGGGCGAAGTATGGGCGCCGTCAATCGCCTTTCCGGTCCCGTCCGGCGGCGAGCCGGGTTCGACAGTCATCGCACGAATTCAACTTTCGACATCTTGAGCTGGCCGCCGTCGCGGTCCATATTGACGCTGAGCCGAAACAGGGCGGGCGGCGGTTTGGCGGTATCTGGCCCAATGGGATCGGTTTTCGCCGCCACAAGCACGACTCCGGAATTGTCGCTAAACGACTGGACGGCGACGGCTTCGATGGTGACCTTGGCGCCGACCTTCGTCTCCTCGGCCCTCTTGACCATCAGGGTCGACAGCACGGAGAGCTGGTCCTTCTGGTCGCCCGTGGAGGCATCGATGGCGCGCTGGACACTCTCCTTGGCGCGATCGGGGTCGATCGACATGAAGGCCGTAATCCCTTGCCGGGCGGCTGCACTGAACTCCGCGGCGAGTTGGCGATTATGCAACGCGGTGTGATGCTGCCACAGCATGTAGCCGCTCGCGGCGAGAGAAGTGGAGAAGAGAACGATGCCGATGCCGGCGGCTACAGTCTTCCGCCCTGGGCGCCGTAGCCACCGTGGCCGCCTGGGTCGTCGCGGCAAACGTAGCCGTTTCCGGGTGGACGTCGCCGATCGCTGCTCGACGTCGTGGGCGTGGTCCTCCGCGTCCTCGGTTTCGGCTGCCCCGCGCAGGCTTTCCAAGCGCGCCCGAGCCGCCGCGGCACGCGCTTCGGCGTTGGCAACTTCGTCTTCTTCCGGATGCTCTCCGGATGCGGCCGCTACGTCGCCGCTCTCAGCCCCTGCGTTTGACTGCGGTTCGTCGGGATCGGTCAAATCCCTCGGGTCACCACAATCGTCGGTGTCGGGTCCCACCGGATCGTGCACGGGGAGGAAGCTTATCACTCCGACCTGGGGTCAACGCCTTCACCGGACGGCTGGGTTGTGCCCCTGACATGCGGAACTGCTCCCCCCGGGAGGCGCGCGGAGCGGCGTTCGAGACGGCCCGGCGCCCACTCCCGGTCGCCCGAAGTGATCTTCTCCAAGCAGGAGAATTTTCTTTTCGGGTGTGGCAAAGTAATTGGGTGCGATTCATCGTGGCGATGGCGGCCGCGTTGGTCGGCGTCGGCCTGCTGGCGGCGCCGCCATCCTTTGCGGGGCCAACGGTCTGCGACTACCCCGCCTGCACCCCGGGGATCATGCCCCACCAGGTTCTAGGTGCGCCTTGCGAAAACACCACCTACTACGCCTTCGGTGTCGCCGACGGATACGTGTCGTTCGCCTCGGAGCCCGGACGGCTGATGTTCTGCGGTTCACCTAGGAGGTACCAGCCCCGATGGTTCCGCTCACCTCCGATGGCGGGGGTCAAGGATGAGAACGCAAACTGCCAGAACTACCTCAACTACGTCGCGCAGGCACCTGACGGTCTGTTCCTAATCTGTATCGCTCACGACGGCATAGCGAGTTGGGTCCGCGCCGACACCTAGCCACTGCGTTTCCGGTCAGCCGGGCCCGCCCCGGGGCAAACCGAGCAGGCGCCGGCTCAAATCGGTGACCCTGTCGAGCAACGTCTCATCGTCGATGTCGGCAACCAGCGGATGCATGACGGCGGTGCTGAGCGCACCGGAGAACATGGCCGCCTCGATCCGCCCGTCCAGGCCGGCATCACTCAGCAGCACCCGGTACAGGCGGTCCATGAAGACCTGAAAGGGCTTGTGCTCAGCCAGCAATCGGACGACGACGGGATCGAATTGCAGCGTGCGCACCAGCCGGCGGTCGCGCACGGCCATCTCAATCACGCTGACCAGCAGGGCATCTCGCGCTTGCGGCCCGTCGCCGTAGGCCTCGGCCTCCTCGAGCGCCGGCTCGAGCCGGCCGAGCTCGCGCTCGGTCACGGCGATGACGATCTGCTCCTTGGTCCGGAATTGGTGGTAGACAGCGGCTTTGGTGATACCGACGGCGTCGGCGATCATCTGCAGCGACGTGCCGCTGACGCCGTGAGTGGCGAACAGATCCAGCGCGGCATCGAGTACCCGCGTCCTGGCCGGGCTGTGCTCGATCAGCCAGAATTGCTCAGCGGTAACTGGTCGCCGTGCTGTTCCCACGCACCGAGACTAGACGACTCTCTTGACCCAGGCTAGCCGATCGGCTAGCTTCGCAGACGAACCGTGTGGGGTGCCGATCTGAAGGGGTGCTGATGTCCGACGCTGACGGGGAGGATGCACCGGGCCGGGGGACGACGCGGGAAGCGCCGCGGCGGACCGACGGTGAGCTGATCCTGCTGTGGACGCTGCCCGCGGCCCTGATCCTCTGGATCGCGGCGTTCTTTCTCTTCCCGGGTTTCAACCCGCCGATGTCGCCGTCGATGCCCGCGGAACAGGTCGCCGCGTTCTACCGCGATCCGGCCCACCTGCCGGAGATCCGGTACAGCATGATCGTGTTCAACTGGTTCGGCGTATGCCTGGTTCCGATCCTGGCCCTGATCGTGCTGCAGATCCGCAGGATGGCGCACCGGACGCCGATCTTCTCCTACGCGATGCTGGGTTGCGCGGCCGGCGGCCCGACCCTCTTCCTCGTCGCCAACGTCTGCTGGTTACTGGCGGCCTTTCGGCCGGAGCGCAGTCCCGGGCTGACCCAGCTGCTCAACGACCTCGGCTGGATCACCTTCACGATCCTGGTTCCTTTCCTGATCGGCCAGAGCGTGATCCTCGCCCTGGCAATCTATTTCGATGATCAGCCGCGCCCGGTGTTCGGCCGCTGGGTGGCTTATTTCAACCTTCTCGTGGCCGCCGCATTGGTGCCCGCCGCGTTCGTCGGCGTTTCGCTGACCGGGCCGCTGGCGTGGGACGGCTTTCTGTCGTTCTGGGTGAAGAACACCGCGATCGCCGTCTGGATCGTCGTGATGGGCGTCGTCCTGGCGCGCGCCGTTTATCGCGAGCAAGTCGAGAACCTCGGGCGCTCAGGCGAACTGGTTGACGCGTGAGCGCGGTGACCACATCGCCGACATCCGCCGCCCCACCCCCCACGGGGTCGCTGCCCCGGCGGATCCGCTGGCACATCAGGCATAGCCCCAAGCGAGAACTGTGGCTGGCGTGGGGCTTCCTGATGGTGTTCTACACGCTCTTCTTCCCGATGTTCTTCATCGTGGCGCAGGTCCAGCCCCCGCCGGAGCCCACCTGGGATCTCGCCACGCAGGCGCACTGGTTCTCCGAGCGCCACCTAGGGATACCCTTCGGCTTCGGCGTCATCTTCGCGATCAGCGGCATGATCGCGTTCAATAATGCGATCATCGCCTACTCGATGCGGCGCATGTCGGTCAGCCGCGCCTTCGCGTATTCGTATCTGCTCATCTATTCGCTCAGCGCCGTTCCCGGCATGCTGCTGCTCAACATCGCGCTGATCGTCGGCACCCTGCGACCCGAGCGCGACCCCGAGGCGATCGGCTGGCTGTACGACTTCGCCTTCTTGTCCTTCGACGGCACCATGGGGGTGTTCCTGATCGGCTCGCTGATCTGGATGCTCGCCATCCTGCTCGACAAGAATCGGGTGTTCCCCAAGTGGTTCGGGTATTTGAACCTGTGCAACGCACTGACCGAGGTGGTGGTGGCGCCGTGCTGGATCTTCCGGCGTGGCGTGTTCGCGTGGGACGGCGAGATCGCCTGGTGGCTGGACATGGTCGTATTCGGCGTCTACCAAGTAACTTTCATCGTCATGCTGTTTCAAATGATCCGCCGCGAAGACTTCGGCACCGGGCCACTGCCCGAGCTGCCGGCAAAAGAGGCGGCCGCTCGATGACCGAGACGGCCGACGGGAACCGACGGGTCAGATTCGTGCCCGGTCAACCCGACATGTGGGCTTTCGTGCTGTTCGAGACCCTAGTCTTCACCGCGTATTTCGGCTTCTACCTGTTCTCCCGAGCTCGCAACCCCGAACTGTTCCTGCAATCGCAGGCACAGCTAGACCTTCGCGTGGGCGTCGTCAACACCCTTGTGCTGCTGCTGAGTTCGTGGTCGGTGGCGCGGTGTGTCCAGTCCGCCCGCGCCGGCGCCTACCCGGCGGCGCTGCGGGACGCGTTCATCACGGCGGGGTTCGCGGTGCTCTTCCTGTTCGGCAAGGTTTTCGAATGGGCCCGGTTGGTCCGCATGGGAAATGGCCTGGGCAGTAACGATTTTTTCACCTACTATTTCTTCCTCACCGGCATCCACTTCGTGCACCTGCTGATCGGTTTCGTCGCCCTCGGCGTCATCGTCTACCAACTTCGCGTCAAGGCGCGAAAAGCCCACGAGTCGAAGGAGTCTCAGCAGCTCGTCGAAACCTGCGCGACCTACTGGCACACCGTCGATTTCCTGTGGGTGCTCATCTTCGCGCTGCTCTACGTGGTGAGGTGATCGGAATCAAATTCAACAAACGGCTGCTGGTGGTGTGGCTGATCCTGGCGTCGCTGACGCTGGCCTATCTGTGGATAGACCATTCCGCCGGCGGATCGCTGAGATCCAGCGCGGTGGTCACGTCGAGCGTCATCGTGATCGCACTCGTCAAGGTGCGCATCATTTTTCGCGAGTTCATGGAAGTCCGCAACGCTCCGGTGGTGCTGTGCCGGCTCACCGACGCGTGGGTTGCGGTGATGGCCGCCGCGATGCTCGGCTGCTATTTCGTCGGCTTGAACCTCTGAGTCAGCCCGCGACCGCCACCGCGTCCGCGGTGGTGAACCTCAGGTGCAGTTCGCTCAGGCCGCGCAAGATGTACGTCGGCTCGTAGGTGTAGCGACGGTCGGCGCTCGGCCCGTGGTGGGCTTCGTCGATCTCGATGTGCGACATCCGGTCCAGCAGACGCTCGATCGAGACGCGGCCCTCCACTCGGGCGAGCGGTCCGCCGGGGCAGGAATGCACGCCGCGGGCGAACGCCATGTGCTCGCGCACGTTGCGCCGGTGCAGGTCGAATTCGTGCGGGTTGGAGAACCGGCGCGGGTCGCGGTTGGCCGCCCCCGGCAGCACCATGACGACCGTGCCGGCCGGAATGTCGACTCCGCCAACGGTGGTGGCCCTTCTGGCCAGCCGGGAGTCGCTCTTGACCGGGCTGTCCATCCGCAGCGATTCCTCGATGAACCCGGGGATGAGGCTGCGGTCGTCACGCAGCTCCTGCTGGATGTCCGGCCGGTCGCCGAGCACCTGCAGCGCCGCGCTGAGCAGCTTGGCCGTGGTTTCCTGGCCGGCGGCGAAGAGGAACGTCGCCGAGCGGACGACTTCGATCACGGGCGGCGTCGAGCCGTCGGGGTACTTCGCCGACGCCAACGAGGTCAGGACGTCGTTGCGCGGCTCGCGCCGCCGATCCTCGATGTAGTCGCAGAACTTCTCGTCGAGCCACTCCAGCGGGTTGATGCCGACCGACTCGTGGTCCAGCGCGCCCACCCGGGCCTCGGGGCGATCGGCACCCAACACGCTGCGGAACTCCTTGTGGTCGGATTCCGGCACGCCCAGCAGGTCGGCGATCACCAAGGTGGCGAACGGCTTTGAGTATTCGGCGATGAATTCGCATTCGCCGTTGTCCAGGAATTCGTCAAGCTGCCGGTCAGCCAGGCGCCACATGAACTCCTCGTTGTGCTTCAGCCGACTTGGGGTCAGCAGCTTCGCCAGCACCGACCGCGCCTTGGTGTGGTCGGGCGGATCCATGGTGACCATGTGCTCGTTCATCGGGAAGGAGCTGCGGTGCGCATCGATCTGGGCGCTGATGTCGTCGCCCTCGGGCTGGAACGGCAACGGGGGGAACGGCCCGCCGAGCGCGACGATGTTGGAGAACGTCTCGGGGTCCTTGTAGACCTCGCAGGCCTCGTCGTACCCGGTGACCGCGACGACGCCGTAATGGGGCAGCCGCAAGACCGGGTTTTGACTGCGCAGGTAGTCGAAGTAGGGGTGGGGATCGGGTACCAGAGACGGGTCGGTGAAGAAGTCGATCGACTCGTAATCGCTCATCGGATTGCGTCTCCCTGGGCTTGGATAGCGGCTGTGTTCGGCGGCAGGGGCGTGGGGCCGCGCGATCTCGAAACCGAAAATGTGCTGAGCACCTGCTTAGCATGGCGATAATGTCAGGGTCAAGGTCGGGGCCGGCGCGCCACGATACGATCCGAGTGGTCGGCACGGGATGGCACACAGTACGGAGCGGGGACATGACATCTGCCTCTTCCGGGGCCCGCAGGATCGGGGCACCGGACGCGAAAAATCGCGGCCTGTTGCTCGATGCCGCCGAGCAGCTGATGCTCGAGGAGGGCTATGCCGCGGTGACGTCGCGACGCCTGGCGAGCAAGGCGGGGCTGAAACCTCAGCTCGTGCACTACTACTTCCGCACCATGGAGGAGTTGTTCGTCGAGGTCTTCCGCCGCCGCGCCGAGGAGGGCCTCGAAGTGCAGGCCCGAGCGCTGCGGTCGGACCAGCCATTGTGGGCGCTTTGGCGGTTCGGCACCGATCCGGGGTTCACCCGGATTTCGATGGAGTTCATGGCGCTGGCCAATCATCGCAAAGACATGCGGGCCGAAATCGCTTACTACGCCGAACGTTTTCGCGACGAGCAGCGCAAGACGGTGGCCGCCGCGTTACAGCGCTACGGCGCGGAGAACGAAGATGTGCCGGCGGTGGTCTGGACGGTGCTGATGACCAGCTTGTCGCGAATGCTGGTGCTCGAGCAGGCGATCGGCATGTCCGGCGGTCACGCCGAGACCGTGGCGTTGGTCGAGGAATACCTCCGCCGCCTGGAAGGCGACCCGCGACCGATCGAAGGTGTCCCGCCGACCTGGGTGGTTCACCAGTTGCGCAGTGAGCAGAGCACGCCTTTGGGGCCGTCTTTGGATACGACGACCGCTCCGTCCACCGCCAGATCACAGTGAAGCCCAGGCGTGCCGGGCTCGGTGCCCGTGCTCGCCACGACCATCGCGTAGTCATCGGGGTTCGACATGTCCAGATCGAAGCTCCACGGTTTGCCCGGGCCGAGATCGACGTCGACGTGCGGTGTGAACGAGTAGGGGTTGTGGCTGTAGTCGGAGAATTTCTCCGGCTGGTGGTCCAGGTAATAGATGTCGGTGTAGATCGGATTCTGCGCCGTGACGGTGTATCTCACGTGGTGCATTACCGGGTCGGCCAGGGCGTGGCCGGCGCTCGCGACCGAACCGGTCGCAGCGGCCAGCAAAGCGGACAGGGCCGCGGCGCCCGCGCCCAACCGTCTGCCCGTCATCTCGCTCCTCCGACGGCCCGTGGCGCACTTGTGGTGCGGTTCATCACCCGCTCCGCGGCCCGCCAGTGCGCGTCGGCAACCCAGAGCCGTGCAAAGGATGCTATCGCTTCGTCTGCCGACACCCCGCTGATTACGCGCTTTATCTCCACCCCCGGGTGGCGGGCCAGCGACCTCGCGACCGATTGCCATCCCTGGTCGAACGAGGCGCGGGGCAGCACCCGGTCCACCAGGCCCACCCGCTCGGCCTCCTGTGCGGTGAGGGCGGCTCCGGTGCCGGCCAGCAGCAACGCCCGGCTCTTTCCGACGAGCGCGGCCAGCCGCTCGGCGCCGCCCCAGGCCGGCATGATCGCCAGCTCCACCTGGTTAAAGGCGATTTTGATGTCGTCGGCCGCCAGCCGGATGTCGGCCGCGACGGCGACCTCGGCGCCACCGCCGAAGGCGTGGCCGTTCAGCGCGGCGATCACCGGGGCGGGGAAGCTGGCCAGCTGATCGCAGATCGCCCGCATCCGCTTGGCCATCGCCGCGGCATCCTCCTCGGTGCGCAGCGCGCGCAACTCCTTTAGATCGCCGCCGGATACAAAGGCCCGATCGCCCGCGCCCTTGATCACCAGGGTCCTGGCGCCCGCCGCCGCGTCCAGCGCCTTCTCCAGCTGCTGCATGGTGTCCAGCGCGATCGCATTGCGCGCGTGCGGACGATCGATGGTCAGCACCGCCAACCCGTCATCGATCTCCAGGTCCACCATGCGTTATTTGCTCCTTGGACGAGAACGGACGATATTGGCATTCTCCCGGTGCGAGAATAACATCGTCGCTGCAGGCCGAAGAGCTATCGGCAGCGAAGATAGGAGCGCCGGGTGCCGGACCGAAGGACGGCCGCGGTTGTCGCGGCACTCGCCGTCGCGCTGCTTGGCGCGTGCTCCTCGCGACCGCCATCCCAGATCGCCAGCACGGCGTCGGTGACCATAGACGGTAACGACCGGAATTTCCACATCGTCAAGTGCGGCCAGTTGGAGTGGACCCGGACCATCGACATCGGCGGCGATTTTTCCGGCGCCAAGGTCGTCATCGACGAGAGCGCGCAACAGCCGGCGGCCACCTCCGTACACATCCGAAATCTGGGCGGGTTCAGCGGGATGTACTCCCTGGGTGGCGACGGCGACGCCGCCACGAGCATGAGTGGTGGCAAATACACCATCAGCGGCACCGCCAACGGTTACAAGACCGACAAACCCGGTGAACCGGCCACCGCCACTTTCAAGATCACCGTGACGTGCTGACGACGTAGAACCGATCGGAAGGGGCGCGTTGCGGTCGGGCGCCCGTAGAGAATACAATTCTCAAAAATCGCGAAGGAGGATCTCATGGGCCAGCTGTCGCACCGGGAGGACGTCCCGTTTCCGATATTTGACGCGGACAACCACCTCTACGAGCCGCCGGAGGCGCTGACCAAATTCCTGCCCAAGGAGTACAAGGACTACGTCCAGTACGTCCAGATCAACGGGCGGACGAAGATCGCGATCCGCGGCCACATCAGCAACTACATCCCCAATCCGACCTTCGAGGTTGTCGCCCGGCCGGGTGCCTGGGAGGAGTACTTCAAGTACGGCAACCCCGAGGGCAAGAGCAAGCGCGAACTGTTCGGCGAGCCGATGCGCGCGATCCCCGCGTTCTTCGAGCCCGGCCCGCGCCTGGAGAAGATGAACGAGCTGGGTCTGGACCGTACCCTGATGTTCCCGACGCTGGCCAGCCTCCTCGAGGAGCGACTGCGCGACGACCCGGTCGCCATCCACGTCCTGATCCACGCGCTGAACGAGTGGCTCGATGAGGTCTGGGGCTTCAACTACCAGAACCGCATCTTCACCACCCCGGTCATCACCCTGCCGATCGTCGACAAGGCGATCGAGGAGCTGGAGTGGGCCGTCAAGCGCGGTGCGCGTTGCATCCTGATCCGCCCGGCGCCGGTTCCCGGCTTCCGCGGCCCCCGGTCGTTCGCCGTGCCTGAGTTCGACCCGTTCTGGGAGCGGGTCGTCGAGCACGACGTGCTGGTCGGCATGCACTCGTCCGACAGCGGCTACTCCCGCTACACCTCGGAGTGGGACGGTGCCGAGCAGGAGATGCTCCCGTTCCAGACCAACGCGATGGGCATCCTCAACGAGTGGCGGCCGATCCAGGATGCGGTGGGGTCGTGGGTGATTCACGGCGCGCTCTACCGGCACCCCAAGCTGAAGGTCGCGATCGTCGAGGCGGGCTCGAAGTGGATGACCCCGCTGTTGGACGGTCTGGCCGAGGTCTTCCGAAAGGCCCCGGAAGCCTTCCCGAGCGACCCCGTCGAGATGGTCAAGAACCGGATCCACGTGAGCCCGTTCTTCGAGGACGGCATCGACGACCTGATCAACCTCGTCGGTGTGGATCAGGTGCTGTACGGCTCGGACTGGCCGCACCCCGAGGGACTGGCCGAGCCGACCTTCTACGTCAACGCGTTGTCCCACCTGTCCACCGACGACCAGGCAAAGATCATGGGCGGCAACCTCGGTCGGCTCGTCACGGTGTGACACGCCGACCAAATCAGGTATGGCAGACCATCCCCGAGATGGTCTTGAGCGCGGCGGACCGCTTCGGCGACGCGGAGGCGGCCGTCGACGGTCCGCTGCGCTTCACTTTCACCGATCTCGTCGAGCGGATTCGTTGTGCCGCGGGCGCATTCGCGGACTTCGGCGTCGGCAAGGGTGACCGGGTCGCCGTTTGGGCGCCGAACTCCGTCGAGTGGATCATCGCGGCCTTCGGGCTGCTCACCGCCGGCGGTGTGCTGGTGCCGGTCAATACCCGGTTCAAGACGGAAGAGGCCGGCGACATCATCGCCCGCAGCGGCGCGAAGGCCGTCCTGGTGCAGAAGGGCTTTTTGGGCCAGGACTACACCGCGCCCGCCGGGACGCCGGTCATCGATCTGAAATCCGACTTCCTTTCCAGCGGTTCGCCGTTCGAGCGGGCGGTGAGCGGGACCGACATCTGCGACATCATCTTCACCTCGGGCACGACCGGTCGCCCCAAGGGCGCGATGATGAATCACCGCCAGACGCTGCGCATGTACTCCGAATGGGCGACGCTCGCGGATCTGCGCGAGGGTGACCGCTACCTACAGATCAACCCGTACTTCCACACGTTCGGCCTTAAGGCGGGACTCGTCACCTCCTTCCTGCGCGGTGCGACGATGCTGCCGGTCGCGGTCTTCGACGTCGACACGGTGGTGGATCTCATTGACCGCGAACGCATCACGATGCTGCCCGGCCCGCCGACGCTGTATCACTCGTTGCTGACGGTGCGTGACAAGGCCAGGCTGTCGACGTTACGGGCCGGCGTGACCGGCGCCGCCGACATTCCCGTCGAACTGGTGCGCCGCATCCACGGCGAACTGCCCTTCCAGACGCTGATGACCGGCTACGGGCTGACCGAGGCCGGCAACGTCACCCTGTCCCGGCCCGGCGACTCGTTCGAGGACGTGGCCACCACGGCGGGCCTGCCGTGCGACGGGGTCGAGGTGCGCATCGCCGACGACGGCGAGGTGCTGGTTCGCGGTTACGGGGTCATGCAGGGCTACCTCGACGACCCCGAGGGCACCGCCGCGGCGATCGACCCCGACGGCTGGTTGCACACCGGCGATCTGGGCCGCCTCGATGCCGCCGGCCGGCTGCGGATCGACGGCCGCAAGAAGGACATGTTCATCGTCGGCGGGTTCAACGCCTACCCGGCGGAGATCGAGGGCTACCTGCTTCAGCATCCGGCGGTGGCGCAAGCCGCTGTCATCGGGGTCCCCGACGACCGCCTCGGCCAGGTCGGCAAGGCATTCGTGGTGGCGAAAAGCCAGGTCTCCGAGGAGGACCTGCTGCTATGGTGCCGAGAGCGGATGGCTGGATTCAAGGCGCCGAGATCCATCGCGTTCCTCGACCAGCTGCCGCTCAACGCCACCGGAAAAGTGATGAAGGACCAACTCCGTTGACTGACGGCGACATTCATTCGATGGTGATCGCGTCGGACTATCGCGTTCCCGATCCCAGCCGGGTATGGCCGCTGCTCGAGCGCCGCAAGGAGGCCTTGGCCGACATCGGCGCCCACCACGTGCTCGTCTACACCTCGACGCATGACTACGGCCGCGTGCTGGTGATGATCGGAGTGCACAGCCGCGAGCCGATCGTGGAACTGCTGCGCTCCCGGGTCTTCTTCGACTGGTTCGACGCGGCGGGCGTCGACGACATTCCCGCGGTCTTCGCCGGCGAGATCGTCCACCGGTTCGTCCCGGCGCCCACGGCCAGCCCCGAGGCACCCGGCGTCGTGGTGGCCACCATCGCCTCGGTTCACGACGTGTCGGCGCTGACCGCCGAAGTCGCCTCGGCCACAGATAGATTCGTAGCGGCCGGCATCCGCAAGACCTGGATCTTCCAAGCCTTCGACGATGAGCACGAGGTGCTGATCATGTCGGAGTTGCCCGACGAAGAGAGTGCGCAGCGGTGGATCGAGCATCCGGACGCCGCGGCCGAGTGGATGTCCGGTGCCGGGGTGGGGCCCTATCCGCCGATTTTCGTCGGCCAATTCACCAACATGATGCGCATCGAGGCGGACTGAGCGGCCACCTGGATGTTCGTCTGCCTGTGTAACGGAGTCACCAGCCAAACGGTGGCCGAGGTGGTAGAGGCCGGGGCCTGCACGACCAAGGACGTCGCCCGGGCCTGCGGGGCGGGCGCCGACTGCGGGCGCTGCAGGCGAACCGTGCAGGCGATACTGCGATCGTCCGATCCGAACGGCGCACCCAGCAGATCCTGACGCGGCGGCCTCAGCGGCGAACGCTGCCGTCCGGTGACATCGGCTGGACGAGTTCGACTAGCAGCGGCGGGATTTCGAGCCGCGGCAAGACCACCTCGACGAGCACCATCCGGTCCTGGTGCAGCGCGGCGGCGGTCAGGGCGTCGTCGAGCTCACCGAAGGTCCGCACCCGGAACGCCAGGTGGTCGGCGACGCCCAGCGCGTTCGGGATGTCCGTCCACCTCCAATTGACAATGTCGTTGTAGGGCGCAGACTCTCCGTGGATCGCGCGCTCGACGGTGTACCCGTCGTTGTTGACCACCACGATGACCGGGGACAGCCCCTCCCGCGAGAAGTTGCCGAACTACCTGGGGATCTACGCCGGATCGGCAAGCGCCCCGGCGGTGCGCGCCGCGATCGAGGAGGCGCCGGTTCTGGTGACCGCCGGGGTCGTGTTCACCGACATGGTCAGCGGCTTCTTCAGCCAGCGGATCGACCCGGCGCGGACGATCGACGTCGGGCAGTACCAAAGCAGTGTGGCGGGCGAGGTTTTCGCGCCGCTGGAAATGGGAGCCGCGCTGGAAGCGTTGGCCACCATCCTGTCCCGGCGAAAAATCGCGTCGCCGCCGGTGGTGTCGCCGCGCCGTCGCCGATCAGCAACACCGTCCGTCGCTCCGGATGCGCCACCCCGGCCCCGAGCGC
>NZ_LZJX01000024.1:0-763 GCF_001667595.1 Mycobacterium sp. E2989
TCGTTCGGCACCAAGACCGGCGAGATCGAGATGGACGGGCAGCGGGTCGCGGTGCCGGTATCGACGGACCAGATGAAGATGATCGCCAAGCTGTCCGGCGGGCAGTCCTACACCGCCGGCACCGTCGACGAGCTGTCCAAGAGCTACAACGCCATCGAGAAGGACATCGGCTACCGCACCGTGCCGGGTCCCGGCAGTGCCGGGTGGTTGCGCCTGGGCGTGCTCACCGCCCTGATCGCGACGGCGCTGGCGCTGCTGATCAACCGGCGGCTGCCGGTCTGATCGCTCAGGAGGGCAGCCGGCGGTTCAGGAACAGGCCGGCCAGGACGGCGCCGGCCATCGCGACGGCCCCCAGCAGCATCCAGGCCAGGCTGGCGTCGCCCTTGACGGTTTCGTAGCCGATCTGGCGCTGCAGGGTCGCGTAGACGTCCTTCAGCGACTCCAGGCTGTCGGCGTGGAACGACTGGCCGTCGGTGATCTCGCAGATCTTCTTCAGCGTCTGATCGTCGACGGGAACCGGGATGGTGGCGCCCTCGTACTCGACGGTGCCGTACGGCGTGCCGAACGAAATCGTCGAGATGGGCACCCCTTCGTCGCGGGCCAGCCGCGCCGCGGTGTAGGCCCCGTCGTGCGGGTCGCTGGGGTTGGACGGCTTGTTCTCCTTGCCGTCGGACAGCAGCACGATGCGGGCCGGCGGCGGGCTGTCGATCGCGGCCTTGACCGCCTGGTGCTTGGCGTCGGGGGCACCAGCAGCGAGGCGTTG
>NZ_LZJX01000025.1:0-602 GCF_001667595.1 Mycobacterium sp. E2989
CCCAGCGCCACCCCCTGCGGGGCGCGGGCCACCTGCGCGGCGAACAACCCCGGCACCGAGCGCTCAACCACCGACTGGCCCAACACCGCCCGATGCCCCCACTCATCCAGGCACACCCGCTCGGCATCGGTGAGCACATCGACCGCCGACAACCTCGTGCCCGGATCAGCCGTCATCGCCTCCAACACCCGCCGCAACCGCTCCACCAACGCGCTCACGGTGCCCGGATCGAACACGTCGGTGCGGAACTCCACCGCCCCCGAAATCCCGCCCGGCTCAACGGCATCGGTGTAGCGCTCGGCCAGGTTGAACGTCAGGTCCATCCGCGCGGTGCGGGTGTCGACCGGCAGCTGGGTCACCTGCAAATCGCCCAATGCCAACCCCGGATCACCGGGCAAGTTCTGCCAGGCCAACATCACCTGCACCAGCGGATGATGCGCCAACGACCGCACCGGGTTGAGCCGCTCCACCAACACCTCGAACGGAACGTCTTGATGGTCGTAGGCGGCCAGGCTACGCCGACGCACCTGGCTTAACAGCTCGCTGACGGTCGGATCACCGGCCACGTCCACCCGCAGCACCAACGTGTTGACGAAGAATCC
>NZ_LZJX01000026.1:0-43808 GCF_001667595.1 Mycobacterium sp. E2989
TGGTCGACGGCTCCAGCGTGCTGATCCAGATGATGTGGGCCATGCGGGGGCTGGGCATGTGGACCGACGTGCGCGGCACCAACATGCTCGACGGCGGCGCCCCCTATTACGACACCTACGAGTGCGCCGACGGGCGTTACGTTGCCGTCGGCGCCATCGAGCCGCAGTTCTACGCGGCCATGCTGGCCGGCCTGGGCTTGGAGGCGGCGAACCTGCCGCCGCAGAACGACGTCACCCGCTGGCCCGAGTTGCGCGGGGCGCTGACGGCGGCCTTCGCCGCGCACGTCGGTCCACATGCCCAGCCCCCGCATGGCCCACATCATCTGGATCAGCACGCTGGAGCCGTCGACCATGGCGGCGTCGATCACCTGACCCTTGCCGGAGTTCTGCCGCTCCCACAGCGCGGACAGGATCCCGACGAGCAGGAACATCGAGCCGCCGCCGAAGTCACCGACGAGGTTCAACGGCGGAACCGGGCGCTCGTTCGCCCGGCCGATGGCGTGCAGGATCCCGTTGAGCGAGATGTAGTTGATGTCGTGGCCCGCCTGCTGGCTGCGGGGTCCGGTCTGCCCCCAGCCGGTCATCCGGGCATAGATCAGCCGCTCGTTGACTTCGGCGCACTGCTCCGGGCCGAGGCCGAGGCGCTCGGTGACGCCGGGCCGGAAGCCCTCGATCAACACGTCGGCTTTGGCGACGAGCCTGAGCACGGTGGCCCGCCCCTCGTCGGACTTGAGGTCGACCGTCACCACGCGCCGGTTGCGCAGCATGGCGTCCTTGGCGGCCCCGCCCGGTCCCGTGGATGGCCGATCGATGCGCACCACGTCGGCTCCCAGGTCCCCCAGGATCATCGCCGCGTGCGGGCCCGGCCCGATGCCGGCCAACTCGACGACCCGAAGTCCCTTCAGCGGTCCAGCCACGATTGCACCGACCTTTCGTCTGCCCTGACGCCCGTTGTAGTTGGCATCTTCGCAGCCGCCCCGGATCGGCCTCACTTAGGGTGAGCCCATGCCGCAATCCGCAATCGACACCCTCGCTCCCGTCGCGGGCCTTTCCGTCACGCTGTCCGACGGCGTGCTGTCGGTGACCATCGACCGGCCCGACAGCCTCAATTCGCTGACCGTGCCGGTGATTACCGGCATCGCCGACGCGATGGAACGCGCCGCCACCGATCCCGAGGTGAAGCTGGTGCGCCTCGGCGGCGCGGGCCGCGGCTTCTGTTCCGGCGCGGGCATCGGCGCCGACGACGTCTCCGGCGCCGGCATCCCGCCGGACGAGATCGTCCTCGAGATCAACCGGCTGATCCGCGCGATCGCGTCGGTGCCGCACCCGGTGGTGGCCGTGGTTCAGGGCCCGGCGGCCGGCGTCGGTGTTTCCCTGGCGCTAGCGTGCGACGTCGTATTGGCCTCGGAGAGCGCGTTTTTCATGCTCGCCTTCACCAAGATCGGCCTGATGCCCGACGGTGGCGCGTCCGCGCTGGTCGCCGCCGCGGTCGGCCGCATCCGGGCGATGCGCATGGCACTGCTGCCCGAACGCCTGCCGGCCGCCGAAGCGCTGTCCTGGGGGCTGGTGAGCGCGGTCTACCCGGCCGACGAATTCGACGCCGAGGTGGACAAGGTGATCGCGAGGCTGCTGACCGGCCCCGCCGTGGCGTTCGGCAAGACCAAGCTGGCCATCAACGCGGCCACGCTCCCCCAGCTCGATCCTGCCTTGCAACGCGAATACGAGGGGCAGGCCGTGCTGCTTCGATCGCCCGATTTCATCGAGGGCGCAACCGCTTTCCAGCAGCGGCGCGCGCCGGAGTTCACCGACCGCTGAGGCCGGCACGCTTGAGGGTGGCCCAGGCCGGTAATCCTCCCCGTCGTCGGGTCCGAATAATTGGCAGACGACGAACGGAGAATCCATGGCTGGACAGCTTCGCTGTCTCGTGACCGGGGCGACCGGCTACATCGGCGCCCGGCTCGCGCCGCGACTCCTGGACGAAGGCCACGGGGTCCGCGCCCTGGCCCGCGACCCGGCCAAGTTGGCAGACGTGCCGTGGCGGGACCGGGCCGAGGTCGCGCGCGGCGACCTCGCCGATGTCGATTCGCTGATCGCCGCGTTCGACGGCATCGACGTCGTCTACTACCTCGTCCACTCGATGGGCACCGCCAAGAATTTCGCCGACGAGGAGACGCGCGCCGTCCGTAACGTCGTGACCGCGGCGCGGCGCACCGGGGTGCGGCGCATCGTCTATCTCAGCGGGCTGCATCCCGAGGGCCGGCGGCTCTCGCCCCACCTCGAATCGCGGACGGCCGTCGGCGACGCGCTCATCGCCTCGGGCATCGAAACCGTCGTGCTGCAGGCGGGCGTCGTGGTCGGTTCGGGCTCGGCGTCGTTCGAGATGATCCGGCACCTCACCGACCGGCTGCCGGTGATGACTACCCCGAAGTGGGTGCACAACAAGATCCAGCCGATCGCGGTGCGCGACGTGCTCTACTACCTGGTCGCCGCGGCCACGGCGGCGGTGCCGTCCTCCCGCACCTGGGACGTCGGCGGACCCGACGTCCTGGAGTACGGCGACATGATGCGCATCTACGCCGACGCGGCGGGGCTGGGCAAGCGCTACCTGATCGTGCTGCCGTTTCTGACACCCACGATCGCCAGCCTCTGGGTGGGAACGGTGACGCCGATCCCGCCCGGGCTGGCGCGGCCGCTGATCGAATCGCTGGAATGCGACGCGGTCATGCGCGACCACGACGTCGACGGCATCATCGAACTACCGCCCGGCGGCCTGACCGGCTACCGCCGGGCCGTCGAACTGGCGCTGGACCGCGCCGCGCACGGCGTCCCGGAACCCTCGTGGTCGTCGTTGCAGTCCGAACCGGCGGAGGCGCTGCCGTCGGACCCGGACTGGGCGGGCGAGATCGTCTACACCGACGCGCGCACCGTCGACACCACCGCCGAACCCGGCGCCCTCTGGAAGTCGGCGGAGGGCGCCGTGACTTCGCTCCCGGGCGGCTGGCGGGTCGAGGAACGCGCGCCGGGAACCCTGCTGCGGCTGCGCTCGACCAGGCGCGCGCCCGGACGGCAATGGCTCGAGATCACGGTCACGCCGCGGGACGGCGGCGGCAGCCGCTACACCCAGCGGTCGATCTTCCTGCCGAGGGGCCTGCCGGGCCGGGCGTACTGGCTGGCCGCGCGGCCGGCCCACGCCACCGCGATGCGCGCGCTGGCCCGCGAGGTCGTCGGTTCGGACGGCGTCTAGACGCCGAACATCGGGGGCAGCACCAGGACCATGATCAGCCCCCACACCAAGTGGGTGAGCACCGGCGCCAGGACGCCGCCGGTCGCCCGGCGCTCGAACGCGCACACCGTTCCCAGGATGACCGCGGCGAAACCGAGCATCGGGTTGCCACTGGCCAGCGTCGCGACGGTGTACAGGATGGTCGAGATCACGACCGGGTGGTAGCGGCCCAGGGCCGTATAGAGCGCGCCGCGGAAGAACACTTCCTCCGCCACGCCGTTGACGAGCGTGATCGCCACGATCACCGGATACCAGCCGTGGTGGGCGTATTCCAGCACCCGGGTGATCAGCTCGGCCACCGGCGTGATCTCCCGGGCGATCAACCCGCCGACTATGAAGATCGCGCCGAGCAGCAGGCCGATAGCCGTCCCGGTGATGACCGGCCGCTGGTTGCGGCCGCGCCAGCAGATGCCGCCCAGGTGCAGCGGGCCGGAGGCGAACCCGCCGACGACCCACACCCCGGCCAACGCCAGGGTCAGCCAGTAGAAGCTCGAATCGCCCGGATGGCGGCGCAGCGAGAAGCCGAGCACCGCGGCACCCACGACCACCGTGACGGCCACGATGACCCGTCGGCGCCGCACCACCGCGGGCGACTCATGATGGGGCACAGCGACTTTGGTGAGGGCGCGCCACCACTCGGACAGCGCGCCGGTGTCGGACGGGGCGGTGGACTGGCTCATGCGGGGTGCACCTTCGGAGTCAGGGCTATCAACAGGTCGAGACCGGTTCGAAGCGCTCCGGCCACCGGGCCGGGGACCAGGCCCACCAGCCGCAGTGCC
The DNA here is from genome assembly GCF_001667595.1 of Mycobacterium sp. E2989. Classification (NCBI taxonomy): domain Bacteria; kingdom Bacillati; phylum Actinomycetota; class Actinomycetes; order Mycobacteriales; family Mycobacteriaceae; genus Mycobacterium; species Mycobacterium sp. E2989. Next base: position 4,063 of record NZ_LZJX01000026.1, read on the forward strand.
GGGCGCACGACGGGTGGGGTGAGCCGGCGCGCGACGTGGCGGATGCGGCGCGCGTCGCCCCCGGCCCACACGGGATCGGTGTTGGCCAGGTGATGGGGATCGGCCAGGGCGTTGACCGGGGACGGGCGATTCGTCTGATCGGCCAAGGCTAGGGCAATGGCTTCCTCAACGCCGAGCAACCCACCGGGCGGGTCGGGCACTCGATCGCGCAGATCGCTCTCGGACGCCACCATCGGATGGTCCAGCGATTCGACCAGATCCCCGGCGAGCCCGGGCGGCACCGGCAGCGCGACGCCGGTGATCAGCGACGCCAGCCCAGTGTCGACCCTGCCGACCGGCAACCCGGCATGCCACCGCCCGGAGATCCGCGCGTACGTCTTCAGCAGCTCGCGGTAAGAGGTGGTGTCCGGCCCGCAGATGTCGTACGCCCCCGCCGGCAGCAGGTCGGGGTCGGCCGCGGCGACGAGGTAGTGCAGCACGTCGCGGATTGAGATCGGGTCGATCGGGTTGTCCATCCAGCGCGGGATCGGCATGACCGGGAATCGGTCTCCCACGTAGCGCATCATCTCGAACGACGTAGAACCGGCGCCGATGATCATCGCGGCGCCCAGCCACACCAGCTCCGGGCCGTCCGGGACCGTCAGCGCCTCGGCCACCTCGGCGCGGCTGGTCAGGTGCTCGGACAGGACCTCGTCGGCGGGCACGAATCCGCCCAGGTAGACGATGCGCCGCACACCGGTTTCGCGGGCCGCGGCGGCTACGTTGGCGGCCGCGGCCTTGTCGGCGTCGCGAAAGCCGGGCTGACCGATGGCGTGCACCAGGTAATAGACCACCTCGACGGGGCCCGCGTCCGCGAAGGCCGCTCGGGTCGACGCGGGGTCGGCGGCGTCCAGCGTCACGGGCGTGACCTCGTCGAACCAGCCGAACCGCCTCAGGCGCTCCGGGTTTCGGGTGGCGGCCACGACGTCGTGCCCGGCCGCCAGCAGCGCCGTGACCAGCCGCGATCCGACATAGCCGGTGGCGCCGGTGACGAGGATCCGCATGTCTCCAACCTAGCCCGGCGGCGATGCACGCAAACCTGGCGGCCGCCGATCGCCGTCGTGACGCCACGGCGCTTTTCGGGCCGGATAGTCGCCATGCCGTTACGCTCGCGGGGTTGAACCCCCGCGGCGCCGGCATCGTGGACCCGGTACGGGAGTCCCGGTCAAGAGATAGTGGAGACATGTATTACCTGCTGGTCCTGGCGGTCGGCATCGAACGCGTGGCGGAACTGGTGGTGTCCAAGCGCAACGCGCAGTGGTCTTTTGCCCAGGGCGCCAAGGAGTTTGGTCGGACGCACTATCCGGTGATGGTGGTCATCCACACCGCGCTGCTGGTCGGCTGCGTTCTCGAGCCGTGGGCCCTGCACCGGCCGTTCCTGCCATGGCTGGGGTGGCCGATGCTGGCGGTGGTGGCGCTGAGCCAGGGCCTGCGCTGGTGGTGCATCGCCACGCTGGGTCGACGGTGGAACACCCGGGTGATCGTGTTGCCGCAGGCCCCGCTGGTGCGCGAGGGGCCCTACCGGTGGTTGCACCATCCGAACTATGTTGCAGTGGTGGCTGAGGGGTTGGCGCTGCCGTTGGTGCACACGGCGTGGCTGACCGCGGCCCTTTTCACCCTGGCCAACGCGGTGCTGCTGAGGGTGCGGCTGCGGGTCGAGAACTCGGCTCTGGGCTACACGTGAGCGACTACGACACCGACCTGTTGATCGTCGGCGGCGGGCCGGGGGGCCTGGCCACGGCGTTACACGCTCGCCGACACGGACTTTCGGTGATCGTCGCCGACCCGCGGGAGGGTCCCATCGACAAGGCGTGCGGCGAGGGCCTGATGCCCGGTGGGCTCGCCGAGCTGACGTCACTCGGGGTCGACCCGGCCGGCATGCCGTTTCACGGCATCGCCTACGTCGACGAACGCCGCCGCGCGCAGGCGCGGTTCCGCAGCGGGCCCGGCCGGGGCGTGCGCCGCACCACGCTGCACGCTGCGCTGGCCGCGCGCGCTAAAGAGCAAGACGCCGAATGGATTCGGGCACGGGTGACCGGTGTGCAACAGGACGCTCACGGGGTGACGGCCGCGGGAGTGCGCGCGAAATGGTTGGTGGCCGCCGACGGGCTGCACTCACCGCTGAGGCGGGCCGTCGGAATCACGGCGACGGCCGGAAAGCCGCGACGCTATGGCGTGCGCTGGCATTTCCGCGTGCCGGCGTGGTCGGAATTCGTCGAGGTGCACTGGTCGCGCTGGGGCGAGGCGTACGTGACACCGATCGAGCCGGATCTGGTGGGGGTCGCGATCCTGTCGGGGGGCCGGCCCGACCTGGCCTGGTTCCCCGAGCTCGCCGGGCAGCTGGCGGGCGCCGCGCGCGGCGAAGCGCGCGGCTGCGGCCCGTTGCGGCAGGTGGTCTCGCGCCGGGTCGCGGGGCGGGTGCTGCTGGTCGGCGACGCGGCCGGCTACGAGGACGCGTTGACCGGCGAGGGCATCAGCCTGGCCGTCAAGCAGGCGGCCGCGGCCGTCGCCGCCATCGTCGAGGAGAACCCGTCGTCGTATGAGGCTGCGTGGCAACGGATTACCCGCAACTACCGCCTGCTCACCCGGGCCCTGGTGCTGGCCAGCGTCCCACCGGCGACGCGCCGCGCCATCGTGCCGGCGTGCACCCTGCTGCCCGGCGTGTTTCGGCGCGGGGTGAACGTCCTGGCGAGCTAGCTGTACTAGCGCGCCTTCCAGACCGGCTCGCGCTTCTCGGCGAACGCCAGCGGACCCTCTTTGGCGTCTTCCGACCGGATCAGCACGCGCATCTCATCCATGGTGCGCCGCCAGCCCGCCTCCTCGTCGGTGACGACGCCGTTGTCGACCCCGGTGGCGATGCGCTTGCTGGCCTGCACCGACAGCGGCGCGTTGACCGTCACCCGCGCGGCCAGCGCCAGGGCGGCCTCGAGCACCGAGCCCTCCTTGACGACCTGGTTGATCAGGCCCCATTCGAAGGCGTCCTCGGCGGTGATCGGCTCGCCGGTCAGTAACAGCTCCATTCCCACCTTGCGCGGCAGTTGCTGCACGATCCGGAATACCCCGCCGGCGGCCGCGACCAGTCCGCGCTTGACCTCCGGCAGGCCGAACTTGGCCCGCTCGTCGGCCACCACCAGGTCGCTGGCCAGCGCCAGTTCGGTGCCCCCGCCCAGCGCCGTGCCGTTGACCGCCGCGATGGTGGGCTTGTCGATGAAGTGGTGCACGTAACCGGCGAAGCCCCACTCGCCATGGTCGGGGTGGTAGAGGTTCTCCCGGCGGGAGATCGCCTTGAGGTCGGCGCCGGCGCAAAACGACTTGTCGCCGGCGCCGGTGATCACCACGGCCCGCACCTCCGGGTCGTGCTGCGCCTCGTCGAGCGCGTCGCCCACGCCGATGCTGACGGCACCATTGACCGCGTTGCGGGCCTCGGGCCGGTTGATGGTGATCACCATGACGTTGCCGCGGCGCTCGACCAACACTGCCGGCGCCTCGGCGTCGGTCACAACAGCTCCACGATGGTGGCGTTGGCCTGGCCACCACCCTCGCACATCGTCTGCAGACCGTAGCGAATTCCCTTGTCCCGCATGTGATGCAGCAGCGTGGTCATGATCCGCGCGCCGGAACCGCCCAGCGGGTGACCCAGTGCGATGGCCCCACCGTTCGGGTTCAGCTTCTTCTCGTCGGCGCCAATGTCTTTCAGCCAGGCCAGCGGGACCGGGGCGAACGCCTCGTTGACCTCGTAGGCGCCGATGTCGCCGATGGACAGGCCGGAGCGCTTCAGCACCTTCTGGGTGGCCGGGATGGGCGCGGTCAGCATGATCACCGGGTCGGCGCCGGCCAGGGTCGCGGTGTGCACCTTCGCAATCGGCTTGAGGCCCAGCTCTTTCGCCTTCTCGGCCGACATGAACAGGATCGCGGCCGAACCGTCGGAGATCTGCGACGAGTTCCCGGCGTGAATCACCCCGTCCTCCTTGAACGCCGGCTTCAGCGACGCCATCTTTTCCATCGGGGTGCCGCGGCGGATACCCTCATCCTTGAGCACCACATTGCCCTCAGAGTCCTTGATGCCCACTATCTGGTCGTCGAAAGCGCCCGAATCCTGTGCGGCCGCGGCCTTTTCGTGCGAGCCCAGCGAGAACTCGTCGAGCGCGGTGCGGTCGAAACCCCACTGCTCGGCGATCATCTCCGCGCCGATGCCCTGGTTGGGGATCCGCCCCTGGTAGCGGTCCAGGAAGGTCTGCGGGTAGGGCCGCCCGCCGTTGGCCAGCGACGAACCCATCGGGGTGCGCGACATCGACTCCACCCCGCCGGCCACCACGACGTCGTAGTGCCCGGCCACCACGCCGGCCGCCGCGAAGTGAATGGACTGCTGGCTCGAGCCGCACTGGCGGTCGACGGTCACCCCCGGGACGCTCTCCGGCCAGCCGGCCGCCAGCAGGGCGGTGCGGCCGATGTCGAGGGCCTGCTCACCGGCCTGCATGACGCAGCCCCAGATGACGTCGTCCACGAGCTCGGGATCGACGCCCGCCCTTTCCACCAACCCGTTGAGCACCTGCGCGGACAGGTCGGCCGGGTGCACCCCGGAAAGGCCGCCGTTGCGCTTGCCGATCGGTGAGCGCACTGCCTCGACGATGACGGCTTCAGCCATGGTTGTGTCTCCTTTGACGCTAGAACCTCGGGTATCGGTGAAAGTGAGCCTTGCGTCGATTGTCAACCAACGCGTTGGGAGGTCGCGGGCGGGGGTGGTTTTGGGCGATCAGATGGCCTTCCGATTGCCAGCTCTTCGGCACCCCGTCATGTGCGGTTCAACTTTCCGCGAGCCTCGGCGACGTAGGGTGCCCCGGGTGAGCACCCCTTCACCCGGCCCAGGCTGGTGGCTGGCTTCGGACGGCAATTGGTATCCCCAGCAATGGGAGAGCACGTTCGTCTCCTACACGAACGAATCCCTGCAGGCGGTGCTGGACGAGGCGAACCGCCTCACGCAGGCCTACGGCCAACAGGGTTGGGAGATCGTGGGGTCGTCGGTGCAACGCACCCAGGTTGCCCGCGGCTTCAAGGACTACGACAAGGGCGGGGACCACTACTTCGAGTGGAGCATCGTCTGCACCCTGAAACGGCCGGTCGCGCCGCGCTGATCGCACAAGCACCGAGATTGCCGCCGCGGTCGCGATCGAGCCAAAACCGCGACCGTGACGGCAATCTCGTGCAGCGAGCCTCAGCCGGCGGGGTATCCGACCGATTTGATCTCGGTGTACTGGTCGAAACCGGCTACACCGTTCTGGCGTCCCACGCCGCTGTACTTGTAGCCACCGAACGGGGTATCGGCGCCGTACGGCGCGCCGCCGTTGACGCCCATGAAGCCGGCCCGGATCCGCCGGGCCACAGCCAGCGAGTGCTCCAGCGAGCCCGACATCACGTTGCCCGCCAGTCCGTACTTGCTGTCGTTGGCGATCCGGATCGCGTCCTCCTCGTCGTCGAACGGGATGACGGCCAGCACCGGCCCGAAGATCTCCTCCTGGGCGATTGTCATGGAGTTGTCCACGTCGACGAAAAGCGTTGGCCGCACGAAGTATCCCTTGTCGAAACCGGTGGGCGCGTCGGGTCCGCCGACGAGCGCCGTCGCGCCCTCCTCGACGCCCTTGCGGATGTAGCCCATCACGCGATCGCGTTGTACCTCCGAAATCACCGGGCCGCACAGCGTTCCCGCGTCCTGCGGGTCGCCGCACGTGACGTTCTCGTAGATGCTCTTCAGAATCTCCACGCCCTCGTCGTAGCGGGACCGCGGCAACAGCATCCGGGTGGGATTCGCGCAGCCCTGGCCGGCGTGCATGCACGGTGCGATGCCGATGGCGCACGCCATGCCGAAGTCGGCGTCCTCGAGCACGATGGTGGCCGACTTGCCGCCCAGCTCCAGGAACAGCCGCTTCATGGTGGCCGCGCCCTTTTCCATGATCCGCTGCCCGACCACGGTCGACCCGGTGAACGAGATCAGGTCGACCTTCGGCGACAACGTAAGCTCTTCGCCCACAAAGTGATCCGATGCGGTGACGACGCTCACGACGCCCGCGGGGATGTCGGTCTTCTCCGCGATCAGCCGGCCCAGGCGGGTGGCGTTGAACGGGGTGTTCGGGGCCGGCTTGAGCACCACGGTGTTACCGGTCGCCAGCGCCTGGCCGAGCTTGTTGATGGTGACCTCGAACGGGAAGTTCCACGGCACGATCGCGCCGACCACCCCGACCGGCTCGCGCCACACCTTGCGGCTGGTGAGCGTGCCGGTGAGGCTGATGACCTTGTCACCCAGGTCGGTCTCCCAGGCGTACTCGTCGATCAACCGGGCGGGGTAGCGCAGCCCGTCTTCCAGTGGGGCGTCCAGCTGCGGCCCGAACGTGATGGCCCGCGGCGAACCGACCTCGAGGATGAGCTCCTCGCGCAGCTCTTCCTTCTCCGATTCGATCGCCTCGTGCAGCTGCAGCAGGCAGCGCTTGCGCAGCTCGCGGTTCGTCGACCAATCGGTCTCGTCGAACGCGCGCCGGGCGGCGTCGATCGCCCGGTGCATGTCCTCCTTGGAGGCGTCGGCGACCTCCCCGAGCGGCTCCTCGGTGGCCGGGTTGATGTTGGTGAAGGTGCCGGACTGCCCGTCGACGAGCTTGCCGTCGATCATCATCTTCGGCTCGAAGCGGACCTTTACAGCCTCAGTCATATCTGTCACTCTCTTCTGGATCGTGGAGGGGCTACAGAGAGCCTTACCGGAAACTAGCCGATTGGCAAGCTGCTACCGCTGCCGGGCTGGCTATTGGGGGTCGAACAGCACCGGCACCGAGGTCGGCGAGCGGAAAACCTGGCCCCGAATGTGCGGGTCGTCGGCGTCGGGGTCCAGCCGCAGGTTGGGCAGCCGGTCGAGCAACAGGTTGATGGCGGTGCGCATCTCCAACCGCGCCAGGTGCATGCCGAGGCATACGTGCACGCCGTGCCCCCAGCCCAGGTGCGCCCGGGGCGAGCGGAAGATGTCGAACGCGTCCGGGTCCGGGTAGCGGTCTTCCTGCCGGTTGGCGGAGCCCAGCATCGGCATCACCGTCGACCCGGCCGGGATCGGCACCCCGCCGAGTTCGGTGTCGCGGGTCGCGACCCGGGTGATGGTCAGCAGCGGCGGTTCCCAGCGCACCCCCTCCTCGATGGCCTGCGGCAACAGCGACCGGTCCGCGCGGATGGCGTCCAGTTGCGCGGGATCCGACAGCAGCGCCAGCAGCAGGCTGCCCAACGACCGGTACGTGGTCTCCACCCCGGCGGGCAGCAGTAAGCGCAGGAAGGAGTAGATCTCCTCGTCGTCGAGCTTCTCCCCGTCGATCTCCGCCTGGGCCAGGGCGCTGATCAGGTCGTCCTTCGGTTCGGCGCGGCGGGCCGCCAGGATCGGCGCGAAGTAGTCACACAGCGCGGCCGACGCGGCAAGGCCGCGTTCGGGATTCAGGATCCAGCTCAGCAACGAGATGGACCACCGCTGAAACTGCGGGTAGTCCTCCTCCGGCAGGCCCAGCAGGCCCGCGATGATCTGGCTCGGGTAGTCGAAAGTGAACTCCCTGACCAGGTCGGCCTTGCCGTTCGCCGCGAACTTGTCGATCAGGCTGTTGCCCACCCGGCCGACCAACTCGTCTTCCCACCGCGCCAAGGCCTTCTGCGAGAAGGCCTTTGACACCAGCGACCGCAACCGGCCGTGCACCGGCTCGTCCATGCCCAGCATGACGCGCTCCCCCAGCACCGGGCCGAACGCGGCGATGACCGCCGCCGACGAGAACGTCTCGTTGTCGCGCAGCATCTGCTGGGCTTCCTCGTGGCGGTACACGATGAAGACCGGTTTGGATTCCTCGTGCGGCATGCCGGAGGTGTCCAGCCGCTGAATGGGTTCCTCGCGGCGCAGCCGCGCCAGTTCCGTGTACGGGTCGCGCACGTCGCCGGAGACGGCGTCGTCGAAGGCGCCGAAGTCTTCCAGGTCGTCGAATAGCTGTTCCATGCCTACCCCTCTAGTCCCCTTGAGTTTCCTTGCGGCGCTTGGCCGCCAGCGCGGTCAGGCGTTGCAACGCCGGCTGAGGCAGCACGCGCGCCGCGAATACCATCGCCCGCTGGGCCGCCGTCAGCGGCCACGCCCCGTCCCGCATCGACCCCTGCCTGGGTATGCCGAGCACGACCCGCGACATGTGGTGCATGCCGGCGGCCGGAAGAATCCTGTTGGCGGCCAGCAGCATCGACGCATCCGGCCCAATGCCACGGCGGCGGAACGGGGCCCGGTCGTCGAGCGCCTTGAGCAGGCCGTCGGTGAACTTCTCGGGTGGCCTGGCGAGTTTCATCGCGGCCCGGCCCCGGCTGTTCATCGTGTTGTGCAGCCGGGCGTACGGGCCGCCGAAATCGCGGTTGTCGGTGGTGCCCGCGTCGGTGATGATCTCGGTGTCATACGTGCCGGCGACCAAGACGGTGACGCCCAGTCCGAACGGCGCGATCTCGCACGCCATGGCCTCACCCCAACGCTCCAGCGCTCCCTTGGCCGCCGAGTACGGGGCGGTGGCCGGCTGCCCGCGCACGCCGGCCGCGCTGGACACCAGCACGATGCGCCCCTCGCCGGCAGCCCGCATCGACGGCAGCAACGCCTGGGTGAGCGCGACGGGCCCCAGGACGCTGGTGGCGAACATGTTCTGCCACAGCGCCATATCGGTCTCCTCGACCATCCCTGCGGCCGAGATCCCGGCGTTGTGAACCAGCGCATACGGCGCGCCGACGGTTTCTTCGACGGCCTTGGCGGCCACGGATATCGACGCGGGGTCGAGCAGGTCCAGCTGCACGCCGATCAGCCGGTCGTCCTCCTCGCCCGCCCCTGTGGCCGCCCGAAGCGCCGGCATGCCGCAGTCGGGCGTGCGCATGGCGGCGACCACGCGCCACCCCTCGCGGTACAACCGCACCGCCGAGGCGAAGCCCAGCCCGCGGGACGCGCCGGTGACGACGACGCCGCGCGGCTCAGCCATGCGCGCTCGGGGTTGCGCAGGCACCGACACCCGGCGGCGGTGGATCGACGTGCGGACGCCCGTTGGGCTCCCCGCTCGCCCAGGTAGACCAGATGCCGACCGAGAACGGGCCCTGCGCGCCGGCCTTCTCGTAATAGCCCTGCGGGTCATACACTTTCGCCTCGGGGTAGGGCCACGGGCACGCGACGGAGGTCGCCGCATGGCTGACCTTGATGACCCAGAACCACGCACCATAGGCGAAGTAGGACACGTTGATGATGGCGAACATCACCAGGAAGGTGCCGAGCACCGGACGCGTCGGGAAGATCCTGGCCTTGGCGGCCAGCTTCTCGGCCACCGACTTACCGGTGTCGTCGCGGTAGCACAGGATCGCCGCGGGCACCATCACGAAGGTCACCGAAAACGACTCCCAGATCAACGGGAATTGGAACGTCGTGCCGGTGAACACCGAGCCCCACGGGATCACCTGGGAGTAGATGTACATGCCCATGTGCACGAGCTGAATCTCCAGCCACGCGTCGAAGACGAAGCCGATCGCACAGGTCAGCAGGCCCAGGCTGACCAACGGGTGGCGCGACACGAAGGCCGTCGGCCCGTACTTGGCCTGTAGCTTGCGCAGAATCCACACGGCCGGGAAGTAGGGCCCGAAATAGAACATCACGTAACCGAAGACGACGAACGGCTCGACGGTCGGCGACAGCGAGACCAGCGGCCAGGACTCCGGCCAATGGATCAGGTCGGGGTTGTACACCGCGAACGGAGACCAGTTCATGATCGGGTCCTGCCACACGATCAGCGTGGTGCACAGGAACATCAGCATCACCGGGCTGCCCGGATTGCGGCGCCATCCCCTGATGAACACCGCCAGCAGCACGAGCAGCATGACGCATGTGGCGATGTGTAGGAAGGTGATGTAGTCCAGGCCGAAGATGAACTTGACGGGGCGGGGCCGGCCCTGCACGTTCGGGTTGGCGACCCGCGGGTCGAGGGCGACGCGACAATTCGCGATGAAGAAGAGCGCGAAGGCCGCCAGCGCAGCGCCGGCGATCCAGCCGCCCCAGCCGCGCTTCGCAGGGCGCGCTGCCGACTTCTCTTCCGCGACAAGCGGTATGGACTGTTCCGTCGACATCAGCCGTCCTCTCCGAAGCGATCGACCAGATGCGAGTTGGTGCCATCGGCGTCCAGGGTGCGGGCCACCAGGTAGCCGGCTCCCATCCATGCGCGACGAGTCCATTTCCCGAACGAGACGCGGGTGCCGGGCGCGCCCGAGGCGGCGGGCATCATCTTCACCCGCTCCAGCGCCTCCTTGACGCCACGGGGGCTGAGCGGGTGGGCGTCGGCGAACGCGCGGACGAGGGTGGCGGCGACGTCGCGGTTGACCACCGACACGCAATATTCGGGACGGCTGCCGTCGTACTTCTTCGCATACCGGTCGAGGAATTCCTGACCGAGCCGGTTCGCCTCGTCGTACTGGTCCACCCCGACCCAACCCATGAACGCGTTCCACATGATCGGGTTCACCCAGGCGTTCTGAAAGGCGGTGGTGGTGAACCGCGGTGGGTCCCAGTTCACGGCTTCCAGCGCGGGGTTGATGAAGACGATGCCGAAACCGAAGCCCAGATGCACGATCGCCTGGGACTTGGCTTCGTGCAGGGTGCTGACGGCATCGTTGATGTCTTGCGCGGTCTGGGCGATCGCCGCCTCCGCGACGATGCGAATCCCCTTGCGCCGGCACGCGCTTCGCAGGTTCTTCAGGTAGCTTTCGCCGATCAGGTTCTGCTCCACGAGGACTCCGATTTCGGAGAAGCCCCGTTTGGCGACGAGGTCGGCGATGAAGATCGGCTCATCGGTCATCGAGCCCTGCGGGAAGGCGAAGGTCCATTCACCCAGCCAGTCATCGGTGCCGGTGACACTGATCGCCGGCACCTTGAACCGCTCCTCGATCGCCTCGCGGGTGGGCACGCAGTTGTCGGTGATGTGCGGCCCGAACACCACCAGGCAGCCCTCGTCGACGAGCTCGCCGAACGCGTCGATGACCGCCTTGACCGAGCCCTTGGGCAGGCCCTCCACCTCGCGGTAGATCATTTGCACGGGGCGATCGATCAGGCCCTGTTCGACGGCTTCTTCGAAGATCAGGTCGAAGCACCGGGTGAAGCTCGCCATCAGTTCTTCGGGGAATCCCGGCGGCAGCGTGAAGTCCATCAGGTAGCCGACCTTGATCGGCTGAGCGCTGCTCTCGTAGGACATCTGACCTCCCGGGTGGCAACATCACGCGCGTCGAACCAGCACAAACCTAATATTTGTTCAGACCCTAGCGGGGGCCTTATGCAGCGTCAATCATTCGCCCGCCGTGCCCAGATAGATGTCGATCATCTCGGCCAGCGCCTTGCCGACCGTCACGTCGTCGGTGAGCGGTCCCGCGATCGCGGCCCGGGCGGCGCAGGGCAAACTCAGCCCTTCCGCGACGAGCCTGCCCGCGGCGATCAGCACCCGCGTCGACGCGACCTCGCGCAGGCCGCCCGTCTCCAGCCGGCGGATGGCCTGCCCGAAGCGCACCAGCTCCGCGGCGGTGGCACCGTCCACGCCCGCCTCGTGCGCGACGATCACCTCCTCGACATCGGCTGCGGGAAAGTCGAATTCGATGGCGACCATCCGCTGACGGGTGGAATCCTTCAGATCCTTCAGCACGCTCTGATAACCGGGGTTGTAGGAGACCACCAGGCCGAACCCGGGCGCCGCGTCCAGCGTGACACCGAGCCGCTCGATCGGCAGCTGCCGCCGGTGGTCGGCCAGCGGATGCAGCACCACGGTGGTGTCCTGCCTGGCTTCCACCACCTCGTCGAGATAGCAGATCGACCCCTCGCGCACCGCCCGCGTCAGCGGGCCGTCCACCCACACCGTCTCGTCGCCCTGCAGCAGATACCGGCCGACTAGGTCCGCGGTGGTGAGGTCGTCATGACAGGCGACGGTGATCAGCGGCCGGCCGAGATCGTGGGCCATCGCCTCGACAAAGCGGGTCTTGCCGCACCCCGTCGGCCCCTTCAGCAGCAGGGCCAGTCCCTGGCGGTACGCCGCCTTGAAAACGGCTTCCTCGCCACCGATCGCCTTGTAGTAGGGCCGTGCCCCCTCGACGTCGGGCCTCGCGCCGTTCCGTTGAGCAAGCCCGGACTCGTCGGCCATCGCTTCAGTCATGGTGAATGGAGCCTATCGCGGAACAGATGTTTGTTTCAAGCCGCCTGACTGGCCCGTATGGGCGCGACGACGAAATCACGCGGCGCTCACGACACCCTGCGGCGGACCTCGGCCGAACGCAACGCGGACCGGAACAGCGGGCCGATCACACCGGCGAGTTGATCGGGGCGCGCGATCGTCGCGTGCGCGGCGCTACCGAAGACCCGGCGCAACGACTGCACGTCGGTTCCCGCGCCGATGGTCAGGCACACACAGCCGGTGCCGCGGCGGCGGGCCTCGGTCAGGGCGCGCCGCGCGTCGGCGGCGCCGTAGGCCCGCTCATATCCGTGGTCGTATGCGAGCCCGTCGGAAAGCATCACCAGCAACCGCCGTGCGGTGCCCCCGCGCGCCTCCAGCACCGCGGAGCCGTGCCGGATGGCCGCCCCGAGGCGGGAGTACGCGCCGGGTTCAAGGCTGTTGAGCCGCTTCATGACTCGCGCATCGAGGTGATCATCGAACCGCTTGACCGGCACCATGCTCACCGCCCCACGGCCCTGCGAGTAATAGGCGTAGAGCGCGACCCGGTCGCCGAGATCGTGCAGCGCGACGGTGAGGTTGGCGACCGCCACGCGCTGCTGCTCGTGCACGGTGCGCCCGACCGTGCCGGGCTCCGCCGCCGACCCCGACACGTCGAGAAGCAGCAGCACGGACAGGTCCCGGCGGCGCCGCAGGCTGTCCAGGTACACGGCCTCGTCGGGCACCGACCCGGCCAGCACCTCGACGCGGGCTTCGACCGCCGCGTCGATGTCGATGTCGTCGCCCTGCGGCTGCCGGTGCCGGCGGTGCAGGCCCATCCCGAGCCGCGACAACGGGCGGCGCACGCCGATGGCGGCCTCGATCGCATGGGTCGCCGACGCTTTGACCTCGGGCTCGACCTCGCGCACGGTGCACCACGCGGGCCGGTACTTCCGGCGCGCGGCGTCCCATTCCGGATACGCGACGCCGTTCGCGGCACCGAGTGCCGGCCGATCGTCGCCGTCGTCGCGGGCCGTGGCCGCCAGCGACGTCACCGCGTACAACCCGCGCCTGCCGGAGTTCGTCCGATGCGTCGGGGTGTCGGCGCCGGGCGGCCCGCCGCCGCTGCCCGTCTTGCGGGCCGACGAAAGCATCTTCTTGAGCCACTTGCCGATGAAACCGCCGCCGCCGACCGGGCTGGTGAACACGTCCGGGTCGTCGGAATCGTCGACCTCGCCGTCGTCGAGTTCCTCCAACTCCCGCGCGGCACGGTCTCGCGGGACGTGTCCGGCGTTTTCGCCCTCTTGCCGTTCGGCCGCCCGGGCGGACGCGGCCAGCACCTTCGCCGCGCGGATGACGCCGAAATCCGGGGCCGGGTCGTCGATCGCGTCGCGGCTCTCGGCGATCCGCAGCGACGCGGCGGGCGAATCGCTGCGACTCGCCGTGTCCCGGTCGCCCAGTGACACCAACACGTTCGGCAGCAGGCCGGCGTTCGCGACGAGTGCGCGGTGCCCCTCCACCGCCAGGTAACGCCGGGCCAGTCGGGGATGGCGGAGCAGCGGCCGGATGACCTCCGGGTCCAGGCTGCCGGCCGCGATCATCGAGGCGTGCACGGCCACCGCCTCGAGCTGACCGCGCGGGTCCGCGCCGACGTGAATCGTCTGCCCGTCGGTCCACGACGGCTCACCCGGCCGCGACACGGCCACCGCGACGGCGCGCCCCGCGAGCGCCGAGGCGAGCATGCCGAGGCCGGGAGCGCCGGGAACTTCGGTGGACACCCTCAAACTCCGAACGGTTGGACGACGTTGACCAAATATCTGTTCCACCGTAAAGTCCGCTGCGATCGCAGTCAATCGGGCAAGGAGCACATCGTGAGGTTCCTGGTGCCCTCGTCGATCGTGGACGAGGTGTTGGAGGTGTGTGCCCGGCGCGGCGTCAGCGCGATGCCGGGCAACGCCGAGGTCAGCTTCCCCGAACCACGAGGCAGCTGAGGTGCCCGCCGACGCCGACGTTGACCGGCTATCCGCTCAACCGTAAAGTCCGGCTAGGTCGCAAATTCACCAGAAAACAAGGAAAAGTGGACTTTTCATACCCGGCGGAAGTGGAGCAGTTCCGCACCGAGTTGCGCGACTGGCTGGCCGCGAACCTGACCGACGAGCTGGTGGCCGCCCGTCGTCCCGCCGGGCGCGACGACGCCGCAATCGAAATGCTGCGCGCCTGGAGCGCGACGATGGCCGAAGCGGGCTGGGCCGCCGTCTCGTGGCCCCGCGAGTACGGTGGCCGCGGCGCGACGGTGCTCGAGCAGCTGGTCTACACCGAGGAAACCACCCGCGCGCGGGCGCCCATGCCGCTCAACGTGATTGGGCTGAACAACATCGCGCCGGCCATCATGCAATATGGGACCGAATCCCAGAAGCGCACGCTACTGCCCCGCATGATGCGCGCCGACGACATCTGGTGCCAAGGGATGTCGGAACCCGAAGCCGGGTCGGACCTCGCGGCGCTGCGTACCCGCGCGGTGCGCGACGGTGACGACTTCGTCGTCAGCGGCCAGAAGATCTGGACCTCGCTCGGACACCGGGCGGACTGGTGCCAGCTGTATGTGCGCACCGATCCCGACGCGCCCAAGCACAAGGGCATCTCGTGTCTGATCGTCGACATGTCCCTGCCCGGCATCGAAGCCCGCCCGCTGGTGACGCTCAACGGCGAAGCCGATTTCGCCGAGGTCTTCTTCCACGACGTGCGGGTGCCGGCGGACGCGTTGCTCGGGCCGTTGAACGCCGGCTGGCAGGTGGCCACCACCACGCTCAGCCACGAACGGGCCGGGGCCGCAAGGCTATACGCCGAGATGCAGGTGCGGCTCGAGGAACTGGTGGACGACATCGCCGCGCACACCGACGCGCTCGACGACGCCGTGACGCTGCGCCGCCTCGGCGAAATCGCCCTCCGCATCAAGTATCTCGAGGTGCTGTGCCAGCGGTCGATCTCGGCCACGCTGCACGGCGGTGACGCCTTCGGCTCGGCCAGCCTCGCCAAGACGGTGTGGGGCGAGATCGGGCAGGACATGGCCGCCCTGGCCTTCGACGTGCTGGGCACCCGCGGTGCCGGCGCTCCGTGGGCGAACTACCGCCTGACGTCGCGCTCGCTCACCATCGCCGGCGGCACCAGTCAGATCAACAAGAACATCACCGCCCAGCGGGTACTCGGGTTGCCGCGCGCATGAACCTCGAACTCACCGACGAGCAGGCGGCGCTGCGCGACACCACCCGGCGCTTTCTCGCCGAAAAGGCGCCGATATCGCAGCACGTGCGCCCGCTGCTGGACGACCCGACCGGCATCGACGAGGCGGTGTGGCGTGGGCTTGCCGAGCTCGGAACGACCGGCCTCCTGGTCCCGGAGGACCACGGCGGCGCCGGCATGTCGATGGTCGAGGCCGGCATCGTGGCCGAAGAGCTGGGCGCGGCGCTGCATCCGGGACCGTGGTTGTCGACCGCCGTCGCCGCGCCCCGGGCGTTGACCCGGCTCGGCGCGACCGGCGCCGGGGCCGGGCTGCTGACCGGGATCGCCGACGGCACCACCGTCGCCACCGCCTGCCTCCTGGCCGATGCTCCCGTTGCCGCGGCCCGAGGGGAAGCGGGGGGCGTCGTGTTGCGCGGCGAGATCGCCGCGGTGCCCGACGCCGCCGCCGCGGGCGTCTTGTTGGTGGTCGCCGAGGATGACGGCGGGCTTGGGCTGTTCGCCGTGCGAACGGACTCCTCGGGCGTTGCGGTCACGGCCGAACACGGTATCGACCAGACCCGCAAGCGGTTTCGCGTCAAACTCGACGCGGCGCCGGCGGAGCGACTGGCCGCGGCGTCGGCGGAGGACGTCGCGGCGGTGGTCGACGACGTGCTGGTCGCCGCCGCCGCTGACGCCCTCGGTGCGGCGCGCGCCGTCATGAACATCGCGGTCGAATACGCCAAAACCAGAACGCAATTCGGGCAGCCGATCGGCTCGTTCCAGGCGGTTCAGCATCTGTGCGTCGACATGTTCGAGACTGTCGAACTCGCCCGCAGCGGCGTGATCCACGCGCTGTGGGCCGCCGACAACGCCGATCCGGCCGAGCGGCATCTATCCGCGGTACGCACGAAGGCATTCGCCGGGCGGCTGGCCACCGTGGGCGACACGGCCATTCAGGTTTTCGGCGGGATCGGTTACATCTGGGAGCACGACGCGCACCTGTATCTCAAGCGCCTGCTGAGCTGGAGCGCGTTCCTCGGTGGGTCCGACCGGTACCTGACGGAACTCGGTGCGCGCCTTGCGAAGAGGGACCGGCCGTGATGGATATCGACTACCTGCTCACCGCCACCCGCTCGGCGCGCAAGACGCTCGATCTGGATGCCCCGGTCGACCGCGAAGACATTCGGGAATGCCTGCGCATCGGGCTGCAGGCGGCCAACGGCTCCAATCAGCAGTCGTGGCGCTGGCTGGTGATCACCGACCCGGCGTTGCGCGAGGAGATCGCTCGGCTGTACCGCGCGGCCTACCTGCTGCGTGTGGGCGGCCAACTGATCGCCGATTTCGTGCCGGCCGGGACGCCGGAGGGCCGAATCATGTCGTCGACGGAGTGGCTGGTCGAGCACATGGCAAAGGTGCCGCTGCTGGTGATTCCGTGTTACGAGCCGTATCTGCCGCGCATCGAGGGCGACGAATCGTTTCATCAGGCCACGCTCTACGGCTCGATCTTCCCGGCGGTGTGGAACTTTCAGCTGGCGCTGCACACCCGGGGATACGGCACTTGCATCACGACGCTGCACCTGCATCGCGAGCAGGAGGTGCGGGAGTTGCTGGGCATCCCCGAAACCTACGTGCAGGGCTGCCTGCTTCCGGTGGGCCGGCTGCGCGCGGGGCACACGTTCCGGCCGGCCCGGCGCAGGCCGGTCGCCGAGGTGGTCGTGCGCGACGGTTGGGACGGGCCGGGGCTCTAGAATGGGGGCCATTACCGCTGTTAGCAGCGTGTTCGCCGCGCCGGGTCTGATAACCTCTAACAAAGATTTGGTTCGGCGAGAGGGACGAATGCGTATGGTTGTCGAACCGCAGTCGTCCGGAAGCGCGTAGCGCTGACCATGCCCAGAGCGGAGTCCTTGCGAGCCGGCGCCACAGCCGATTTGGGCACGCGCCGGACCGAAATCCTGACCACCGCGGCCTCTTTGATCGCACAGTCGGGGTTGCGAACCTCGTTGCAGGAGATCGCCGACGCGGCGGGAATTCTTCCCGGCAGCCTCTATCACCACTTCGAGTCCAAAGAGGCGATCCTGATCGAGTTGATCCACCGCTATCAGGAGGATCTGGACCGGATCGGGCTTGCCGCGCAAGCGAAGTTGGACAAGGCCGACCCCCGCCCGGTCCCCGAGCAGATCGTCGAACTGGGCTCGGCGATCGCGAACTGCGCCGTGCAGCACCGCGCCGCGCTGCAGATGTCGTTCTACGAGGGGCCGAGCACCGACCCGGAGTTGATGAAGCTGACCCAGCAGCGCCCCGTGGCGATCCAGGAGGCGATGCTGCAAACCCTGCGCGCGGGACGGTGGAGCGGCTACATCAAGCCCGACATCGATCTGCCCACGCTGGCCGACCGGATCTGCCAGACCATGCTGCAGGTGGGCCTTGACGTCATGCGTCACAAGTCCCCCGCCGACCAGGTGGCGGCCCTACTTTGTCGAATCATGTTGCAAGGGTTGGCAACCCGGCCGCCCACCGACTCGGCGCTGGATAGGTCGAATGCCTTGGCGGCCGCTCGGGACGTCATCGAGACCTGGTCGGACGACAGCGACGCCGACCCCAGCGACAAGGCGGCGCACGTCCGGGCGGTGGCGCGGACGGAGTTCGGCCGCAAGGGTTACGAGGCCACCACCATCAGGGACATCGCCTCCGCGGCCGGCCTCGGCACGGGAACCGTCTACCGCGTGATCGGGTCAAAGGACGAACTCCTGGCGTCGATCATGGAATCGTTCGGCCGGAAGGTCGAGGCGGGCTGGGTCGCCGTGCTGCGTTCGAACGCCACGCCGGTCGAGAAGCTGGACGCCTTGAGCTGGGTCAACGTCAATGCGCTCGATCGGTTCTCCGACGAGTTCCGCATTCAGCTCGCCTGGATGCGGCAGTCGCCCCCGGACACCCCCAACCCGGGGTGGCTGTATGCGACGCGACTTCGGCAGATGAAAACGCTTCTTTCCGAAGGCATCCGATCCGGGGAGATCACCGCCGACGCCGCATCCACCGCGATGCTCGCCCGCTGCGTCATCGGCCTGCAGTGGATACCGGAGAACATCCTCGCCGACGTCGGCAAACGCGCCGCGCTCGTGCACGTCCGCGACACCGTTTTGCGTGGCGTCGCGGTTCGTGCGGGGTAGGTGTTGAACCAAAAAACTGTTACCCATACAGTTGGGCAATTAGAACCGCGTTGGCAGTGAACGAGAAGGGGATTTCCATGACTGTTGTCGATCGGTTGCGCTACGACGGCAAGCGGGCTCTCGTCGTTGGCGGCGCCACCGGCATGGGCGCGGCGGCGGCCAAGTCCGCGGCCGAGCTCGGCGCCGAGGTGATCGTGATGGACTACGCGCCGGTGAACTACGACGTCGCCAAGGCCATCCAGGTGGACCTGCGCGATCCCGCGTCGATCGACGCGGCGGTCGAGCAGCTGGACGGGCCGGTCCACGCCCTGTTCTCGGCCGCCGGCATCGCCGACGGGACAACCGACCTGATGGCCATCAACTTCCTCGGCCACCGCCACCTCATCGACCGCCTCCTCGAGCGCAACCAGCTTCCCTCCGGCTCGGCGATCTGCTTCATCTCCTCGGTCGCCGGCATGGGCTGGGAAAACGACCTGGAGCTGCTGACCGAATTTCTCGCCACGCCGGATTTCGCCTCGGCGCAGGAGTGGGTCAAGGCACACGAAGCGGAAGGCATCATCCACTACGGCTTTTCCAAGAAGGTCGTCAACGCCTACGTCGCGACCCAGGGCTACCCGCTGCTGAAGAGGGGCATCCGCATCAACGCGATCTGCCCCGGCCCCACCGACACCCCGCTGGCCCAGGCCAACGCCGACCTCTGGCTCACCTTCGCGCAGGACTACCGCGAGGAGACCGGCTCGAAGGTGCATACCCCCGAGCAGATGGGTGACGTGATGGCGTTCCTCAACAGCGCCGCCGCCTTCGGCATCAGCGGCATCACGCTGCTGGTGGACTACGGGCACACGATGGCCTCGCTCACCAACGCCTACCCGCCGGGCAAGCCGATCATCGACATCATCATGGGGCGGGTGAAGCTCTAGAGACGGGTGCCCGTTTCGGCGCCGGTACCGTCGGGGGCATGGCACGAGTCATCGTCATCGGCGGGCACGGCAAGGTCGCACTGCAGCTGGCCCGCATCCTGACCGAACGCGGCGACGAGGTCAGTTCGGTCTTCCGCAACCCCGAACATTCGGACGACGTCGCGGCCACCGGCGCAAAGCCGGTGGTCGCCGACATCGAGCGCCTGGACACCGACGCGCTCACCGAGCTGCTGACCGGTCACGACGCGGTCGTCTTCTCCGCCGGCGCAGGCGGCGGCAACCCGGCGCGCACGTACGCCGTCGACCGCGACGCGGCCATCCGGGTGATCGATGCCGCCGAGCGGGCGGGCATCCTGCGATTCGTGATGGTGTCGTATTTTGGGGCGGGTCCCGATCACGGTGTCGCGCAGGACAGTTCGTTCTTCCCGTACGCCGAGGCGAAGGCGGCCGCGGACGAACACCTGCGCGCCAGCCGTTTGCACTGGACGATCCTGGGACCGGGCCGGCTCACCCTCGACCCGCCGACGGGCCGAATCGCCCTCGGTGAGGGCAAAGGCGAGGTATCCCGTGCGGACGTTGCGCAGGTGGCCGCGGTCGCCCTGGAAAACAACGCGACGATCGGCCGGACCATCGACTTCAACAACGGCGACGTCCCGATCGCGGCGGCGTTGAAGGGCTGACTAAACTGCATCTCGCAGCTGGTCTGCCGTCGCCGCACCACGCGACTTCGGCATCGAGCGAGGCGGGTTGGTAACGCTTCGCGAGAGGGAACCCGGTGAGAGCCCGGGACTGTCCCGCAGCGGTATGCAGGAACGACCGCCGTCAAAAGCACTGGTCGCAAGACCGGGAAGCGACGGCCATTAGGAACACCAATCGGGGTGTGCGCCTGCGAGTCCGAAGACCTGCCAGCTGTGCCGGGCGCGCCGCGCCCGGCGGCTCATCGCCTCGTGGAATGGGCGTTCGGCCGCGACGGTTGAGATGCGTGTACCTTGCGCACCGCAGCCGGATCGGCTTGCGTCCGCATGGCGGTGACCACCCCGTCGATTGAAGGACGAAAATACCGTGATCTCCCAACCATTCACCGCCACGGTCGTCGGCTCGCCCCGCATCGGCCCGAAGCGCGAACTCAAACGCGCCACCGAGGGGTACTGGGCCGGACGCACCAGCCGGTCCGAGCTGGAATCGGTCGCCGCGACGTTGCGCCGCGACATGTGGGCCGGCCTCGCCGCCGCCGGCCTGGACTCGGTGCCGGTGAACACCTTCTCCTATTACGACCAGACGCTGGACACCGCCGTCATGCTCGGCGCCCTGCCGCCCCGGGCCGCACGGGTCCCCGACGATCTGGATCGCTACTTCGCCGCAGCCCGCGGCAATCCCGACGTCGCGCCGCTGGAGATGACCAAGTGGTTCGACACCAACTACCACTACCTGGTCCCCGAGATCGAGCCCTCGACCACCTTCTCGCTCAACCCGGACAAGGTGCTCGCCGAACTGAAAGAGGCTCTCGCGCAGGGGATCCCCGCCCGCCCCGTCGTCATCGGACCGATCACCTTCCTGCTGTTGAGCAAGGCGGTCAACGGCGGCGGCGCACCGATCGAGCGACTGCAGGAACTCGTGCCCATCTACTCGGAGCTGTTGGGGCTGCTCGCCGCCAACGGCGCGCAGTGGGTGCAGTTCGACGAGCCGGCGCTGGTGACCGACATCTCCCCCGACGCCCCGGCCTTGGCGGAGGCCGCGTACAACGCGCTGGGCAAGGTGACCGACCGGCCGGCCATCTACGTCGCCACCTACTTCGGTGATCCCGGCGCATCGCTGGCCGGTCTGGCCCGCACCCCGGTCGAGGCGATCGGCGTCGACCTCGTTTACGGCGCCGACACCGCGGTGGCGGGCATACCGGAGCTGTCCGGCAAGACCCTGGTGGCCGGCGTCGTCGACGGGCGCAACGTGTGGCGCACCGACCTGGAGGCCGCGCTGAACAAACTGACCACCCTCCTGGGTTCGGCTGGCACGGTTGCGGTTTCGACGTCGTGCTCCACGATGCACGTGCCGTATTCGCTCGAACCCGAGGCCGACCTGGACGACGCGCTGCGCAGCTGGCTGGCGTTCGGTAAGGAGAAGGTCGCCGAGGTGGTGACGCTCGCGCGCGCCCTGCGCGAAGGGCGCGGCGCGGTCGCCGACGAGATCGCCGCGTCCAACACCGCGGTGGCCTCCCGCAAGAGCGACCCGCGGCTGCACAACGACCGGCTGCGGGAACGCATCGAGGAGATCGTCGCCACCGGCACCCACCGCGGCGACCCGGCGTCACGTCGTGCCCGCCAGGACGAGCGGTTGCGCCTGCCGGCGCTGCCGACCACAACCATCGGCTCCTACCCGCAGACCGCCGCGATCCGCAAGGCGCGCGCCGCGCTGCGGTCCGGCGAGATCGACCAGGCGGAGTACGAGAAGCGGATGCGCAAGGAGATCGCCGACGTCATCGCGCTGCAGGAGGAGCTGGGTCTCGACGTGCTGGTGCACGGCGAGCCGGAACGCAACGACATGGTGCAGTACTTCGCCGAGCAGCTACAGGGCTTCTTCGCGACGCAGAGCGGCTGGGTGCAGTCGTACGGCAGCCGCTGCGTGCGTCCGCCGATCCTCTACGGCGACGTCATTCGCACCCACCCGATGACCGTCGACTGGATCTCCTACGCGCAATCGTTGACCGACAAGCCGGTCAAGGGCATGCTGACCGGTCCGGTCACGATCCTGGCGTGGTCGTTCGTCCGCGACGACCAGCCGCTGGCCGACACCGCCAACCAGGTGGCGCTCGCCATCCGCGACGAAACCGTGGACCTGCAATCCGCCGGCATCGCCGTCATCCAGGTCGACGAGCCGGCGCTGCGGGAGCTGCTGCCGCTGCGCCGCGCGGATCAGGAGGACTACTTGCGTTGGGCCGTAGGTTCTTTCCGGCTAGCCACCTCCGGCGTCGATGACTCCACCCAGATCCACACCCACCTGTGCTACTCGGAATTCGGCGAGGTGATCGGGGCCATCGCCGACCTGGACGCCGACGTGACGTCCCTCGAGGCGGCGCGCTCACACATGGAGGTGCTCGACGACCTCAACTCGGTCGGCTTTTCCAACAGCGTCGGTCCGGGCGTCTACGACATCCACTCGCCCAGAGTGCCGAGCACGAAGGAAATGGCGGAGTCGTTGCGCGCGGCGCTGAAAGCCGTTCCGGCGGAACGGCTGTGGGTCAACCCGGACTGCGGCCTGAAGACACGAAATGCCGACGAGGTCACCGCTTCACTGCAGAACATGGTGGCCGCGGCGCGGGAGGTCCGAGCGGGCGCCTGACCGCGAGCGTCACGCCAGCGTGGCCCTCGGGTGCCACCGTCACTCTGGCGTGACGCTCGGCGCCTCGTCCGAAAGCACCTCAACGGGAACGTCGTCAGCCCACGGTTGCCGGGTCACCATGTCGGCGACGCGGACGATGCCGCGCTCGAACTCGCCCGTCGCCGCGTCCACCAGCCGGTAGGCCTGCACCTGTTTGTGGATGGGCTGCGCGTCGAGCAGCACCACCCGCACCTCCCCCGGCTCGAAATGGCAGCGCTCCTGCAGCGCGGTGATGAGCTGCTCGTTGTGCATGTGGCCGTCGCCAAAGTTCCAGCCGATGGCGGTGCTGCAGATGCGTTCGCCGTCGGTGAGGACGTAGTCGTCCTCGTTCTGGCCCGCCATCGCGCGGTGCGCGAGGGTGAACAGCGCGCGGCCGTGAGTGTTGAAGCCGCGGAACGCATATCCCATGAAGAGCGGGATCTGCGCGGCCTCCGGGCTGCCGTAGAACCGCTCGAGCTGGGCCTGCGGCATGCTCGCGATCGCCACGATGCCCCTGGCGATCTTGTCGCTGGCCGATCCTTTGATGCACCACAGCGTGGTGTCCCAGTTGCCGGCGTAGTACCGCATCCCCGGCAGGAACGAGATCTTGCGGGGGAACATGTTGCCCAGCAAGACGATTCCCGCGATGACGACGAACAGTATCGCCACCACCACCGGGTGCCTCAGATCGCGCAGGCCCAGTCGCGCGTGCGCGACGAACAGCGACAGCACGCCGAAGATCATGAAGACGTTCCACTCCAGCGGCACGCCCATCGGTATCGACACCAGGATCCCCAGGTGGAAACAGACCATCACGATGGCCGCGATCGTGATCGGCCAGCCGCTGTGGCAGAAGAACAACGGCAGCGGCACCAGCATCTCGATGGCGGTGCTCAGGTGCGCCAGCCATCGCGACAGCCGGCCGGGCCGCAGGTCGTCCGGGAACTTCTCGAAGAATTGCCGCTTGAGCCAGCGGGGCCGCACCAGCGGATTGTTGGACATCATCGTGGAGATCACGAACGGGAAGTGCTTGTTGAGCTTCGACGTGGCGGCGCCCATCCAGATGACCAGGAACACCACCTTCGACCCGACGATCATGTCGACCCCGCCGAAGAGGAAGGTCACCGCCATCGTCGCGTACACCTCCCCGCGGGCGGCCAGGAAGATCACCTTGTCACGAAGCCCGACCACGGCGAGCAGCAACAGGATGAGCACGATCTTCCACGCCGGCAGCAACCCGATCGTCGTACCGAGCTCGGGTATCGGTCCGGTGCCGTCGGCGAACAGCGCGCTCAGGGTCACCAGCAAAAACAGCGCGTAGAGCGCGACGTCGATCGGCTTGCGCTTGGTGCCCCTCGTCAGCGGGACCCGGTCCGGCCACGGTGGCAGCCGGATGGTGCCGAACCGCATCCAGTACAGGATCGACCCCATCGGCGGGAAGAACCGGTTGTTCAGCGGGCCGAAGCCACAGCCCAGCCCGATCACCTCGAAGAGCATCGTGTACAGCACGACCTTTTCGAACACGATCGGCTCCGACCACCAGGACGCGACGTGGGTGAACCCGCCGAGTCCCTTGGTGGCCGAGGCGAACAGCCAACCGCCGAGGATGTAGAGCAGGATCTTGACGACGTAGAACAGGTGCAGCGCGACCGGCGTGCCGAAGCCCACCTCGGCCCAGTGCTTGGCCATCGGGCGGATCTTCTCGCTACGGGTGCCCTTGTTCCACTCGGCCATGTCGAGCTGCGGCAGCTCAGGCTTGAGAAATCCCATGGTGGTCAGATTAGAACGTGTTCTAGGCGAACCGCACTCAAGCCGGGCAACAATCCTTTGCCTGTGCCCTCGCCGCCGGATAGCGTGAAACCCGGATCGGCGCGGCTCGCTAGGAGGCGTCCATCATGAGCAGGCTTTTCGTTTCCATATCGGCTGCGGTGCTGGTCGCCGCCGCCGCACCGATCGCGGTGGCCCGAGCCGACGCGCCGGCACCCGGCGACGGGTGCGCGACGCTGCACGCCACCACCCAGGACGGCAACGGCAGGACGATGTGGTGCAACCCCACGATGACCGGCGCCCACAACCTGGTGTGGCAGTACGGCGGCCCGGCGCCCAGCCCGTAACGGCTTTCCCGCTCGAGGGTGAACTGAGGGCTTTCAGCGTGAACTGAGGGCGAGAAATCCGCGAAGACTCCGCCCTGGCCGCACGCTCAAAGCCGTGACCGCGCACCCGATTTCGGTCACCCGAAGATGCCCGGCGGGGTCGCCGGCGCCCGCCGCAGAGCCTCTGGGTAAACGCGTGGATTGAGCGCATCCAGCGCGCCGGCCCGCAGGCCGGCCAGGGAATCGACGGCGTCCAGAAACCGTTGCCGCTCGGCGGGTTCCACGACGTCGCCGGCCAGCTGGGTGAACTTCTCGACGTACTGCGGGCGCCAGAACGGCCGCGCGCCCAGCGGATGCGCGTCGGCGACGGCCAACTCGTCGGAGATCACCTCCCCGCCGCGTAGCGTGATTTCGGCGCGCGCCCCGAACGCCTTCTGCGCCGGGTCGCTCGAGTGGTAGCGGCGCGTCCACTCCGGGTCCTCGACCGTGGAGATCTTGCGCCACAGCTCGATCGTGTCGGGCCGGTGCGCCCGTTCCGCGGCGTAGGAGCGTTCGTGATGCCACACCCCGTCCTGCAGGGCGACGGCGAAGATGTACGGCAGCGAATGGTCGAGCGTCTCCCGGGAAGCGTCCGGATCGAACTTCTGCGGATCCCCCGAGCCCGTTCCGATGACGACGTGGGTGTGGTGGCTCGTGCGAAGCACGATGGTCTCGACCTGACCGAGGTCGGGTATGCGCTCGCGCAGCCGCCGGGCCAGGTCGATCGGCGCCTGGCTTTGGTACTCCGCGGAATGCTCCTTGGTGAAGCTGTCTCCGATGGCGCGCTTGGGTTCTCCGGGGGCGGGCAGCGGCACGTGGTATTCGCGCTCGGGTCCGCCCAGCAGCCAGGCGATTACGCCGTCCTCGCCCTCCCAGATCGGGGCGGGCGATCCCTCGCCGCGCATGGCCCGGTCCACCGCCTCGATGCCGACCTTGCCGGCGTGCGCCGGGGCGAACGCCTTCCAGCTGGAGATCAGGCCCTTGCGGGACTGGCGGGTGCTGGTGGTCAGGTGCAGCGCCTGCCCGACCGCCTGGTAGATGGTCTCGGTGTCCAGTTTCAGCATGGTCCCGATGCCGGCGGCCACCGCCGGACCCAGATGCGCGACGTGGTCAATCTTGTGCTCGTGCAAGCAGATTCCGCGGGAGAGGTCGATCTGGATCTCGTAGGCGGTCGCCAGGCCGCGGATCAGGTCGGCGCCGCCGAGGCCCAGCTGCTGGGCGACCGCGACCAGCGGGGGGATGTTGTCGCCGGGGTGGGCGTACTCGGCGGCCAAAAACGTGTCGTGAAAGTCGAGTTCGCGCACCGCGACGCTGTTGGCCCACGCCGCCCACTCCGCCGAATAGGTGCCGTCGACGCCGAATACGTTGGCGCCGCAAGCCGCGGGATGGGCCAGCGCCTGCCGCCGCGCCACCGTCACCGGTCGACGCAACACCGCGGCCGCGCTGACCGCCGCGTTGTCGATGATCCGATTCGCCACCATCTCCGCGGTTTCCGCCTCGACGGCCACGGGATCGGCTGCGACTTCGGCGATCTTGGCCGCCAGGTGTTCGGCGCGGGGGAAGTCGTCCGAGCTGCGCCGCGCCCGAACCGTATGCATCAACACAAGTCCGCACCCTATGACCAACGCGCGCAGAAATCTGCGTTAACCCACCACCACCGGCACCGCCCGCGGTGTAGTTTGCTGCTGGGGCGGAACGAGGTTGAGGAGTCAGCCGTGTCAGAGGTCGATTACTGCGTGGTCGGAGCGGGATTCGCCGGTTTGACGGCCGCCCTGCGGCTGAAACAGGCGGGCCATTCGGTGGCCTTGCTGGAGGCGCGCGATCGGGTGGGGGGCCGCACCTTCACCGAGTACCGCCCGGACGGCACCTGGATCGATCGTGGCGGCGCGTGGATCGGGCCGGGCCAGGACCGCATCTATGCGTTGATGAACGAGTTCGGTGTGCCGGAGTACAAGCAGCACAATGACGGCGACGCGATGATGGTCGTCGGCGGCAAGAAGCACCGCTACGGCGGAACCATTCCGTGGACCATGAGCCCGTGGGCGGTCGCCAACCTCGGGATCGGCCTGGTCGCCATCGAGGAGATGTGCAAAGCCATTCCGCGCGAGGCCCCGTGGGAGGCGAAGAAGGCCAAGGAGTGGGACCGAATCAGCATCGGGGAATGGATCAACAACAAGACGGCGTCCAAGCAGGCCGCCGAGATGCTGGACATGGCCTTCGCCGGCCTCTACACGTCGGCGGCGTCGGAGACGTCGCTGCTGTGGGGGTTGCTCCAGACGGCGTCGGCCGGCGGGCTCACGTTCGCGATCTCGGGCAAGGGGGGCTCCCAGGATGCCCGCCCGGTCGGCGGGATGGGCGCCATCTACGGCCCAATCGCCGCGGAATTGGGTGACGCGCTACATCTTTCGCAGCCGGTCCGGCAAATCGCCCAGGACGCCGACGGCGTGACCGTCACCGCCGCCGACCTGACGGTGCGCGCGCGGCGCGTCATCGTCGCCATTCCGCTCGCGATCGCCACCTCGATCGTTTACGAGCCGATGCTCCCGGTGGACCGCGCGTTGCTGCACCAGCGCATGCCGAGCGGCGCGGTCGTCAAGACGTCCATCATTTACGACGAGCCGTTCTGGCGCGCCGACGGGCTCTCGGGCCAAACGGCCGCGCCGGGATCCCTGGCCAGCCTGACGATCGACGCCTGCACCGACACCGGCAACCCCGGGGTCATGTGCGTCATCACCGAAGGCCCCGCGGCGCGCCGGCTGACAAAGCTCGACGAGGCCGAGCGCAAAGCGGCCATCATCGGCGAGGTGGTCGACCGATTCGGCGATAAGGCCAGATCGCCGTCGGAATATCACGAGCAGAACTGGACCGTCGAGCGCTACTCCGGCGGCGGGATGATCGGCCACGCGCCGCCCGGCGTGCTGACCGAATTCGGCTACACCCTGCGCGAGCCATGCGGACGCATCCACTGGGCCGGAACCGAGAGCTCGGCCATCATGTGCGGGTGGATCGACGGCGCGATCCGCTCTGGCGAGCGCGCCGCGACCGAGGTCCGGGAAGCCGAGACCGCCGCGGTCGCCTGACCCCCAGCTAACCGGCTTGCTTAGCGGGCGGCCGGTAGAAGATGACCAGCTGGCCGATCGCGCCGGCCAGGCCCAACCCCACCGAGATCAGCAGGCCGCGCCAGCCGTCCATCCAGTTGTGCCCGAACACCACATAGTCCAGGCTGATCTTTCCCGCGCCCAGGGTGGCGATGGCGATGGCGCTGACCGCCAGGACCAGGTTGTACTCCCAGCCCTCCTTGACGATGAAGAATCCGTTGGCGCGGTGCACGGTCCAGGCCGCGACCAGCATCAACGACACGAAGCCCGCCGCGGGGATCGGGGTGAGCAGCCCGGCGGCCAGGCCCAGACCGGCGGCCATCTCGGTGGTGGCGGCCACGGTGGCGTGGAACTTGCCCGGCTTCATGCCGATGCTTTCGAACCACCGCGCGGTGCCCGGGATGCGGCCGCCACCGAAGAACTTGTTGTAGCCATGCGCGGCCAACGTCACGCCCAACACCAGCCGCAGGATCAGTAACCCGACGTCGTAGGGAGTCATACCTGCAAACCTAGATCATGGTGCTCCCCCGACAACAGGAGCGCCGAGCGGCCAGTCCACGTCCGTGTGGGACCATTGCGGGCGTTCCGGGCCATCAGCAACAGATCACGAGGGGGTGCACCACGGCTCGTATCGCACGAGGCAGCGGCGCCCGCCGTGACGCGTCCGGGTCCGCTTCCGACGGGCAATCCGTGGTGTTGTTGGACGGCACAGCGAATCACCCCCGAGAGCTGCTGGGCAACAAGGGCCACGGCATCGAGGCGATGCGCCGGCACGGTCTGCCGGTGCCCCCCGCGTTCTGCATCACCACCGAGGTGGGCCTGCGCTACCTCGCCGACCCCCGGGCGACGATGGACGCGATCTGGGACGACGTGCTGCACCGGATGAACTGGCTGGAGGCGCAGACGTCGCGCACGTTCGGGCGGGGCCCGCGTCCGTTGCTGGTCAGCGTCCGCTCCGGGGCGACCCAGTCGATGCCGGGCATGATGGACACGATCCTGGACCTCGGCATGAACGACGACGTGGAGCAGGCGCTGGCCGCGGCCGGGACCGCGGCGTTCGCCCGCGACACCCGCCAGCGGTTCGACCGCATGTACCGGCGCATCGTCGGCCCGGACGAGGTGCCCAACGACCCGTATGCCCAGCTGCGCGCCGGCATCGAGGCGGTGTTCGCCTCATGGAACTCGCCTCGTGCGGTCGCCTACCGCGCCCACCAAGGCGTCGACGATCTCAGCGGCACCGCGGTGGTGGTGCAGGCGATGGTGTTCGGCAATTTCGGCCCGAATTCCGGTGCGGGCGCTTTCATTTCACGCAACCCCATTTCCGGCGACAACGCACCCTTCGGCGAATGGCTGCCGGGCGGGCAGGGTGACGACGTGGTGTCCGGGTCGGTCGACGTCGAGCCGATCACCGCCCTGCGCGACGAACAGCCGGCGGTCTACGACGAGCTGCTGGACGCCGCAGGCAGATTGGAGCGGCTCGGCGCCGACGTGCAAGAGATCGAGTTCACCGTCGAAGAGGGCAGGCTGTGGCTGCTGCAGACCCGGGACGCTGAGCGGTCCGCGCAAGCCGCGGTGCGATTGGCGCTGCAGCTACGGCACGAGGGGCTCATCGACGACGCCGAGACGCTGCGGCGGGTCACCCCGGCGCACGTACGGACGCTGCTGCTACCCGCCCTTCAGCCCGAAATAAGGCTGTCGGCAAGGCTTTTGGCCAGAGGATTGCCGGCCTGCCCGGGCGTGGCGTCGGGCACGGCCTATACCGATGTCGATCAGGCCCTCGATGCCGCCGAGCGGGGCGAGTCGGTCATCCTGGTGCGCGACCACACCAGGCCGGAAGACGTCTCCGGCATGCTGGCCGCGCAGGGCATCGTCACCGAGGTCGGTGGCGCCGCCAGCCACGCGGCCGTCGTGAGCCGCGAACTCGGCCGAGTGGCCGTGGTCGGCTGCGGCCGCGGGGTCGCCGCATCGCTGGCCGGCAAGTCGATCACGGTCGACGGCGGCGAAGGCGAAGTGCGCGAAGGCAATTTGACCTTGTCCGCCTGGTCGGAGAGCGATACCCCGGAATTGCGGGAACTGGCCGACATCGCGCGGCGAATCAGCCCGCTGCGCGCGCACACCTCCGGTGACCACCCGCACCTGGATGACGCCGGGGAGGCCGCGGTCGCGGCCGCGATGGACGGCGGGCATACCGACGTCGTCTCGGCCACCCCGCTGATCGTCATGCTGACCGCGTTGCGCCTGACGGAAAAGCCCGCCTCATGACCGAACTGGCTGTGCTGCAAGCGGTTCGGCTGAAGGGCCGGGTGCGCCCCGAAGACCTGGCCGCGACGTTGAACGAGGACCCCGCCCGGGTGACCGAACTCGTCGAGCGGCTGACCGCCGCGGGCCTGTTGGCCGACGGCGCGGCGGTGCGGATCACCCCAAGCGGGCGCGAGCGGCTCGCGGCGCTGCTCGACGACGAGCGGCGCGGCGCCGACCGGGCCACGCTGGAAGCCGCCTACGACGACTTTCGTCCGGTCAACGCCGATTTCAAGTCTCTCGTGACCGACTGGCAGCTCAAGGGCGGCCCGGGCGGCAGCGCCAACACCCACGACGACGCGGAATACGATGCCGCGGTGCTGGCCCGGCTCGACAAGGTGCACGCGCGGGTGCTGCCGATCGTCGAGGCGGCCACGGCTCAGCTGCCGCGGTTGAGCATCTACTCGGCGAAACTTGCTGCGGCGCTGCGCAAAATCCGCGATGGGGACCCCGCCTGGCTGACCAGGCCGCTCGTGGACTCGTATCACACCGTGTGGTTTGAGCTGCACGAGGAGCTGATCTCCGCGGTCGGCCTGACGCGCGAGGAGGCGGCCCGATCCGGCGACGCGCAGTAGGGCTAGAGCGCCGCGTCCAGCAGCCGCACGTAGGCGTCGATGTCGGGAACGGCCGTCTCGGCCGCGTGCACGCTGATCGCGATCGTGTCGCCGATGCCATGCACGCCGTGTGTCAGGCCCATCGCCGGCGACAGCGCCGGGTAGCCCGCCGTCAGCGCCACCCGGGCGTCACCGAAGGCCAGGTCGGCGGCCCCGCGGTTCACGCTGGACAGCACGGTGTTGCCGGACACCTGCGACGGGCGGGCTTCGAAGTCGAATTGGGCTACGCCCCAACGCAATAGCGACGCGGGCACCGCGGCGAAGGCTTGGTCGGCGTGGCGCGTCGCCGGGTGGGCGAAGCGACGCCGTCCGTTGGCAAGCTCCGCGGCGATCCGTTCCTCGCGGGCCTGTACGTCCAGCGCCGGGTACAGGCCAACAATGACGTTGCCGAAGTGGTTATATGCCCGCGCCACACCGGGTTTGGCCATCGGGACCTCGGCGCCCAGGGTGTCGGCGGCATCGCCCAGCAGCTGGGACAGGGCCGTCGACACCGCGCTCAGCGCACCCACCGTGACGGTGGGACCGCGCAATTGCGAACGGTGTCGCACCAGCGTGCGCACCGATCGGGCCGGCCCGGGCCGCGCGTTCGTCGGCAGCGGGGGCCGCGGGCCGGCGCCGGCGGCCTCCACCCCGGAGCGAATGTCGCGGGTCAATTGGCGATGCGCCCGAGCCGCCCGGGCGGCGCGCCACGGCAGGAAGCCGGACCGCAACCGTCGCACGGCGGGCACGAGATCCGCCCGGCCGAACAGCCAGGCCGCCATGGCCGACGCTCGCGCCCCGTCCGCCAGCGCGTGCGCGACCTGCATGACCGCCACGCTCGCCGGGCCGGTGACGCCCGGGATGCCCAGCACGGGGGTGAAGACGTGCAGCCGCCAGGGCATCCGTTGGACGTCCAGCTGATCAGCGGACAGGGCGACGACGGCCGCCAGGCAACGCACCCACGTCGGGTCGTCGAGGTCGTGGCGCACCACCCGGTCGGCCGTCACGGCCGCCGACACCCACTGCGGGTACCTCAGCCGGCCGCGGTCGCGGACCCGCAGGGCCAGCTCCGGGCAGGCGCGGGCCCGCCCCAAGACCTGCTCGACGGCGGCCGAATAGTCCGCGGGTTCGCCGTCAAACGCGTACAGCAGGAACTCGTCGTTGGGGATCTTGGCCGACATCCAGTAGAACTGCGCGTCGACAGCGGCCATCCGCTGCGCGGCCATTCAGCCGGCTGAGCCGATGAACCCGAGCACCAGGTCGGCGACCTTGTCGGGCTGTTCGAGCTGCAGGAAGTGTCCCGCGTGATCGACGATCGCCACCTCGCTGCCCGGCGGCAGCACCTTCTCCGCCCAGCGGGCGAAAGCCGGTGTCATGCAACCGTCGTCGCGGCCGTGCAGGTACAGGCACGGCCACACGGGCTCCGCGGTCCACAGCTCGTTCAATTTGGCATATCGCGCCGGCGGCCGGGTGTTGCGGATCGTGGCGCGGTACGGCCCCAGCGCCGCGCGCCAGCTCTCCGGCGTCCCGATCGCCGCGTCGACGTGGCGCAGGTCCTCGTCGGCGCGATAGCCCGGCGACCACCGCCGCCACAGCAGCGGCAGCACCCAGGACGCGGAACGCTCGGGCAGCCAAGGCAATTGGAAGTACATGATGTACCAGCTGCGCAGCATTTGACGCGCCAGGTGCCCGGCCAGTCGCCCGCGTTCCGCGGCGCCGCCCCGGCGACGGAACGCCGCCGAGGGCGGCACCGACATGATCACCGCCTTGGTGAACGGGCTGTCGGGCATGGCGGCCAGGCCGGTGGCGGCGATCGCTCCCCAGTCGTGGCCGATCACCACGTCACGGTCGGTGCCCCCCGCTGCCTCGCGCACCCGCAGGGCGTCGTCGATCATCGCCCCGACGTGATAGCTGCCGTCGGCGGCGATCGACGACGGCGCGTACCCGCGCATGAACGGCGCCACCACCCGCCACCCGGCGTCGACGAGCCGCGGGGCGATCTTGCGAAAGCCGTAGGGGGTGTCGGGGAAGCCGTGCAGGCACAGCGCGACGGGGGCATCGCGTGGCCCCCAGGTGAGTGCCTTCAGGTCCCCGGCGGGGCCGGGCACGTCGATCCAGCCTGGTTCACCCATATTGACTCCCTGTTCGGCGCGTCCGCACCGACCAACCTAACGCGTGCCGGTCGACGACGCACCGACCGCATGCCCATGGGAGTCAAAAACACTATGCCGCAGGCGGTTTCGCTACACCTGCGCGGCGGCGCTGTCCAGCTCCGCGATGATGATCTTCCGCATGCCGTACATCGCCTGGGTGGCGGCCGCCGCGCGGGCCCGATCGGGGCCGCCGATCAGCTCGTAGAGCCGGTCGGGGACGATTTGCCAGCTCAGCCCGAAGCGGTCTTTGCACCAACCGCATTGCGATTCCTCGCCGCCATCGGTCAGCCGCTCCCAGTAGTAGTCGACCTCCTCCTGGTCCTTGCAGTGGACGGTGAAGGACACCGCTTCGCTGAACTGGAAGTGCGGGCCGCCGTTGATGCCGATGAACCGGCTGCCGTCCAACACGAAGCTGCCCGACAGGACCGTGCCCGGTTCACCCGGTCCGGCCTCGGTGGTTCGGTTGAACCCCTCGATGTGCGAGTTGGGGAACACCGAGGTGTAGAACTCGGCCGCCTCCTGCAGGTTGTGGTCGAACCATAACGACGGGGTGATCGCTGGCATGGGGTCGTGGCCTCCTTGTCGGCTCGTTCGGTACGTCATGACAGACCCCGGCGGCGGCGAAAACTCACCGCGC
This sequence comes from Mycobacterium sp. E2989, assembly GCF_001667595.1. Classification (NCBI taxonomy): domain Bacteria; kingdom Bacillati; phylum Actinomycetota; class Actinomycetes; order Mycobacteriales; family Mycobacteriaceae; genus Mycobacterium; species Mycobacterium sp. E2989. The sequence goes on from NZ_LZJX01000026.1 coordinate 37,861, forward strand.
CGTCGACCCTGGAAACGGTCTAGGTAACGTCAGGTCGCATGAGCACCGTCACCAGCACCCCCGAGACGGTCGAGTTTTCCGGGGCCGGTGGGATCACCCTGGTCGCCGACGAGTGGAATCGCGGCACCGACGGTGCGGGACGGCCCAGCGTGCTCATGCTGCACGGCGGCGGCCAGAACCGGCATTCCTGGAAGAACACCGGCCAGGTCCTGGCCGATCAGGGCCTGCACGTCGTGGCGCTGGACAGCCGTGGTCATGGGGACAGCGATCGCGCACCCAACGCCGACTACGACGTGGACACGTTGACCGCCGACGTGTTGAAGGTGATCGGCGCGATCGGCCGGCCGGTGATGATCATCGGGGCGAGCATGGGCGGCCTGACCGGCATCCTCGCCGCTCACCGGGCCGGCCCGGCGAGCGTGACCCGCCTGGTCCTCGTCGACGTGGTGCCCCGCTTCGAGAAGGGCGGCAGCGCCCGCATTCGCGACTTCATGATCAGCGGCCTCGACGGTTTCGACTCTCTCGACGAGGCCGCCGACGCCGTCGCCGCCTACCTGCCGTACCGGGAGAAGCCGCGCAGCCCCGAAGGGCTGAAGAAGAACCTGCGCCTACGCGATGGCCGCTGGTACTGGCACTGGGACCCGGCGTTCATGACCAAACCCGGCGACGATCCCGAGCTCCGGACGGAGAAGTTCGAGCAGGCCGCCAAGAGCCTGTCGATTCCCGTCCTGCTCATCCGCGGGAAGCTGTCCGACGTCGTGAGCCCCGAAGGGGTCCGCCATTTCCTCGCCACCGTGCCCCGCGCGGAGTTCGTCGAGCTGTCCAACGCCGGGCACACGGCGGCCGGCGACGACAACGACGCGTTCAGCGACGCCGTGGTGAAGTTCGTCAAACGGCACTAGTTAGCCGGCTTCTCCGCGTGACCGCCGAACTGCTTGCGCATCGCCGACAGCGCCTTGTTGGCGAAGTCATCGAGTGAGCGCGAGGCGAAGCGGGACTGCAACGCGGTCGTCAGCACGGGCGACGGCACGCCCTCGTCGATCGCCGCGATGGCGGTCCAGCGGCCCTCCCCGGAGTCGGAGACCCGTCCCGAGAACTCCTTGAGGTCGGGCGATTCGCGCAGCGCGCTCGCGGTCAGGTCCAGCAGCCAGGAGCCGATGACGCTGCCGCGGCGCCACACCTCGGCGACCTCGGGGATGTCGAAATCGTATTGGTAGTACTCCGGATTCGACAGCGGCGCCGTCTCGGCGTCCCCCTGCTCGATGTGCTTGCCGATGTCGGCGTTGCGCAGGATGTTCAACCCCTCGGCGAGCGAGGCCATCATCCCGTACTCGATGCCGTTGTGCACCATCTTCACGAAGTGCCCGGCGCCGGACGGCCCGCAATGCAGGTAACCCTTTTCCGATCGCGCGACCTCACCGGTGCGCCCGGGGGTGCGCGGCGCCGCGTCCACCCCGGGTGCGACGCTCGCGAAGATCGGTTCGGCGTGCAGGAAAGCGTCGTCGTCGCCGCCGATCATCAGGCAGTAGCCGCGTTCCCGGCCCCACACGCCTCCGCTGGTGCCGCAGTCGAGTAGATGAATTCCCTTGTCCGACAGCGTCTTCGCGTGGGTGATGTCGTCGCGGTAGTACGAGTTGCCACCGTCGATCACGATGTCGTCGGCCTCCAGCGTGGTGGCCAACTCGTCGATGACCCCCGTCGTGATGGTCCCCGCCGGCACCATCACCCAGACGACCCGTGGCGCGGTCAGCTTCTCGGCGAGCTCCTGCAGCGACGACACCCCGGTGGTTCGCTCCTCCCCCGACATCGCCTTGACTGCGTCGGGGTTGTGGTCGTAGACCACGCATTCGTGTCCGTCCTTGGCGACCCGGCGGACGATGTTCGCTCCCATCCGGCCGAGGCCGATCATCCCGAGCTGCATCTCTTCTCGATCTCCTTACTGTGACGACGTCTGCTTCGGCAGCCACGGCTCCTGCCAGCTGCGGTGGCCGTGCAGCAACGACTGCGCGGCCTCGGGTCCCCAGGTGCCCTGGTCGTAGTGGTGGATCCGGCCCGGCTTGTCCAGCACCGGCTGCACGATCCGCCAGGTCTCCTCGATCGCGTCTTCCCGGGCGAACAGCTGCCGATCCCCGGTGAGCGCGGCGTACAGGAGCCGTTCGTAGGGGCGCACGGCTTCCCCGAGATCCTCGGCGAACGAGGAGTCCAGGTGCACGTCGTGCCAGCCGTCGCCGACCTGGGCGGACAACTGCAGCCGCATGCCCGGATCGGGATCGATGCGCAGCACGATCTGGTTGGGCTCGGGCGGCCGGCGGTTCGGCAGGAACGAGAACCCCGGAACGTGGTGGAGGAACATCCGCACCTCGGTGACCTTCTCCGGCAGCGCCTTTCCCGCACGCAGGAAGATCGGCACGCCGGCCCAGCGCCAGTTGTCGATCTCGGTGCGCAGCGCGATATAGGTCTCGGTCTGCGAATCCTTGGCCACCCCGTCGACGTCGGTGTAGCCGCGGTACTGGCCACGCACGCAACGCTCGGGATCCAGCGCGGGCATCGCCCGGAACACCTCGGCCTTCTTGTCGTTCAGGTCGTCGGCGCTGGGACCGACCGGGGGTTCCATCGCGACCAGCGCGAGCACCTGCAGCAAATGGTTCTGCACGACGTCACGCAGGGCGCCCACCGCGTCGTAGAACTTGCCGCGGTCCTCGATGCCGAAGTCCTCGGCCATGGTGATGTGGATTTCGGAAATGCTGTCGCGGTCCCACACCTTGGCCAGGGCGTTGTTCGCGAAGCGCAGGTACTGCAGTTCCTCGACGGGTTGCTTGCCCAGGAAGTGGTCGACGCGCAGGATCTGGTCCTCGTCGAGCACCGCGCGCAGCCGGGCGTTCAGGTCCCGCGCGGAGGCCAGGTCGTGGCCGAACGGCTTTTCCACCGCGACGCGCGCGCACTCCAGCAGGTCGGCCTTGGCCAGGTTTTCGACGATCGGCGCGAACAAGGACGGCGGCATTTCCAGGTAGTACAGCGGGCGGCAGTCCTTGCCGATCTTCTGGGCGAGCTGGCCGTAGAGCTGTTCGTCGGTGACGTCGCCGTGCAGGTAGGACAGCCGGCCGGCCAGACGGTCGAACACCGCGTCGTCGAACTTCTCACCGGAGGCCTTGATGGCGTCGCGGGCCCGCTCGACGAGTTTCTCGAGCGGGATGTCGTCGCTGGCCACCCCGATGATCGGGATGTCCAACAACTCGCGCGCCTCGAGGCGGTACAGGGCGCGATAGGTCATCTTGCGCGCCAAGTCGCCGGTGATGCCGAAGATCACCAGCTTGTTCGAGGAGCTGTCACCGCCGTCAGCCAAGCCCGCACCCTTCGATAGTCGTTGGCTCTTTGAAGACTCACTACCCGCGGCGGTCGGACCTAACACTAGACACCGCGCCCAGGCCCGACAACCTCACGCCATCGCGGCATTTGGCAGGATGCTTGCGTGGGCGACGCGCTGCATATCACGGTCTACGTACTGGCAGGCCTCGCCGTGATCGAGGGAGTCGGCCTCGCCGTGCTGTCCCGCCTGCTGGTGCGCAGCCGCGAGGAGATCGAGGAGTTGCGGCACCGCACCGACGCTCGCACTCAGCTGCTGTCCGGTGGGCGCGAGGCGGTCAAGCGGGTGTGGAACACCGCCAACCTGTTGCGCAAGGAAGGGTTCGGCGCGGCCGTACGCAGCTCGATCGAGGACCTCGCCGACTGGGCCGAGGTGGAGCGGCCCGACCTGGCCCGGGTCACGCCGGACGGCCGGGTGGTGATCCTGTTCTCCGACATCGAGGAATCCACCGCCCTCAACGAGCGCATCGGCGACCGGGCCTGGGTCAAGCTCATTGCGGCGCACGACAAGCTGGTGTCGGACCTGGTGCAGAAGCGGTCCGGTCACGTGGTGAAGAGCCAGGGCGACGGTTTCATGGTCGCCTTCTCCCGCGCCGACCAAGCGGTGCGATGTGGCGTCGACCTACAGCGCGCGCTGCGCAAGGACGCAAAACGCAAGCGGCACGAGGAGATTCGCGTTCGGATCGGCATCCACATGGGTCGCTCGGTACGCCGCGGCGACGACCTGTTCGGCCGCAACGTCGCGATGGCGGCGCGGGTGGCGGGCAAGGCCGCCGGCGGCGAGATCTTGGTGAGTCAACCGGTGCGGGATGCCCTTTCCGACTGCGACGACATCGGCTTCGACGGGGGCCGCGAGGTTGAACTGAAAGGCTTTTCGGGGACCTATTCGCTGTTCGCGGTGGAGGCCCCGCCCGATCCCGATCTGGACTGAAAACCATCCGCTTCGTATTCGGCCAGCCGTTGATGCAGGCGGGACCGGACCTCGTCGGCGGTGTAGGCGCGCCGTTTGCGTTGGTCGCGAACCACCAGCGCGCCGCCGGCGACGACGCCGGCGACGCCGGCCAGCCCAAGCCATTTCCACACACTGCGCATCACCACAGCGTATGCGCCCTGTGATTAACTTTGTGTGCTCTTGCAACCGGACACAGGCATCGACAGGCTCATGACGCTGACCCTCGATGAGGCGCTGAACGAAACTCGCACCGGCGATCTTTGGTTGTTCCGCGGCCGCTCGCGGCCCGACCGCGCGATTCAGACGTTGACCAACGCCCCGGTGAACCACGTCGGCATGACGGTGGCCATCGACGACCTGCCGCCGTTGATCTGGCATGCCGAGTTGGGCGACAAGCTCGTCGACATGTGGACCGGCACCAACCACCGCGGCGTGCAACTCAATGACCTGCAGCAGGCGGTCCTGCAGTGGACCCAGCGATACCAGCAGCGGTGCTGGCTGCGTCAGCTGACGCCGAATCCCACCCGCGACCAGGAGAACAAGCTGCTGCGCGTGATCGCGCGCATGGACGGGACGGCGTTTCCCACCACCGCCCGGCTGACCGGTCGCTGGTTCCGTGGGCGCCTGCCCACCATCAACGACTGGGTGCGGGGAATCCCGGTGGTGGACAGCAAGATTCGAGAGCAGACCCGGCGCCGACGGGAACAGCGCAAGATGAGCCTTTCCACGGCTTATTGCGCGGAGACGGTGGCGATCACCTACGAGGAGATGGGGCTGCTCAACACCGACAAGGGCACGAACTGGTTCGACCCGGGCAAGTTCTGGAGCGGTGATGTGCTTCCGCTCGCGCCTGGCTACCGACTGGGCGACGAAATCGCGGTCACCGTAGGCGAAATCGGCTAGTCGACCGACATCTCACTCAGTTCGGACCACCCCGCCGCGTCGATCGTCTGGTTGATGATCTTGGGCGTGGACTTCAGCGCCTGGGGAAGCTCGCGCATCGCCCGCTTGAAGTGGTCGCTGTTGACGTGGACGCCGCCCGCCTCGTCGTCACGGAACGCCTCTACCAAGACGTACTCGGCGGGGTTGTCCAGGCTGCGCGACCACTCGAACCACAGGTTGCCCTCCTCCGCGCGCGTGGCGGCGGTGAAGGAGGCGACGAGATCGGGCCAGCGGTCCGTCCAGTCCGGTTTGGTCTCGAATTTGACGACGATGAAGATCATGGCCGGCCCCCGTCTCGCTCGTCTGGAAGATGTGCCGCGACGCCACCGAGCAGGCACCAGCATATTCGCAACCGGTCGGGGGACGCCGCCAGCAAAGTGCGCCCCGGGCATCTGAATGGATGCCCGGGGCGCACTATCGGTTTGCTTGCTCGCTCTCGCGAAGCGCCGAAGCACCGCGCAAAGTGGCCTGGCTCACAGTTGCTGTGCATTCGGAGCTATTTCACTTCGCACCACGGTCCGTGCTATTTGCGTGTCCTATACGCGTCTAATAGCCACGCAATAGATTGAGGCCTTCGCGAATTCAATTCGTTAGGGATTCGCAATTCCCGGATCGCCGGGCGGCGGCTGTTGGCCGAGTGCGTGGCCACGCCGCGCGCGGTGCTGCTCGTCTCGCCCAGCGCGCGACTGGC